>JAJDVH010000096.1 GCA_022826185.1 Alphaproteobacteria bacterium | reverse complement strand
CGCGACCTGCCGGTGCTGCCGCTCTATTTCCGCGCCACGCCCTATGTCTTTCCGAAGTGGCTGAAGGGCGTGACGCCGACCGGCCACCAGTATCCGACCACGCTCTGGATCGAGGAGTGGCGCGCCGAGGAATGAGCCGTTTTCTCGCCGGCCGCCTGCTGCAGGCGGCCATCGTGCTGGCCGTCATGTCCTTCGTCGTCTATGGGCTGATCGGCCTGATGCCGGGCGACCCGATCGACGCCATGATCGCGGCCGACCCGGAACTGACCTCGGAGGACACCGAGCGGCTGAAGGCGCTTTACGGCCTCGACCGCCCGGTCTGGGAGCGCTACCTCGCCTGGGCGGGACAGGCGCTTGGCGGCGATTTCGGCCACAGCCGCATCTACCACCGCCCGGCGCTCGACCTGCTGGCGGAGCGGCTGCCGCACACCGCGCTGCTGATGGGGCTCGCCTTCGCGCTCTCGGTCGCGATTGCGCTGCCGACCGGCATTTTCGCCGCGCTCAAGGCCAACCGCTTCGCCGACTACGCCGTCAACTTCCTCTGCTTCGCGGGCATTTCCACGCCGCCCTTCTGGCTCGCGATCATGGCGATGCTGCTCTTCTCGGTCACGCTCGGCTGGCTGCCGGCGACAGGCTATCCGGCGGCCGGAGACGCGGGCTGGCTGGAGCGGCTGCGCCATCTGGTGCTGCCGGTCGCGGTGCTCGGGCTGCTCTCGGCCGGCGGCATCACTCGCTATGTCCGCGCCTCCATGCGCGAGGCGCTGCGCCAGGACTATGTGCGCACCGCGCGCGCCAAGGGCCTCTCGCGCGCTGCCGTCGTGCGCCGCCATGTGCTGCGCAACGCGATGATCCCGGTGGTGACGATCCTCGCGCTCGACATGGGCGCGCTGTTCTCCGGCGCGCTCATCACCGAGATCATGTTCGGTTATCCCGGCATGGGGGCGCTCATCTACAACGCCGTGATGGCGAACGACTACAACCTCGCGCTCGTCGGCCTGCTGTTCGCGACCTTCACCACGCTTGCCGCGAATATCGCCGCGGACGGCGCCTATGTGGCGCTCGACCCGCGCATCGCGTTCCGGGCCGGGGCATGAGCCCGGCCGCGCTTGCATGGCTGCGCTTCCGCCGCCACAGGGCGGGCCTCGCCGGCGCGGTCTTCCTGCTGCTGCTGGCCGCCGCCGCCTGGTCCGCACCGCTCATCGAGGCCGCGCTCGGCATCGACGCCGAGTCGGTGGACCTGTTCTCCCGCTATGCGCCGCCGTCGGCCGCCCATCCGCTCGGCGCGGACGACCTCGGGCGGGACCTGCTGGCGCGGCTGCTCCGGGGCGGGCAGGTCTCGCTCTCGGTCGGGCTTGCCGCCGCCTTCATCGCCGCGCTCATCGGCACGGGCCTCGGCCTGCTGGCCGGCTATCGCGGCGGCGCGTTCGACACCGCGCTCATGCGGCTGACGGACGGCGTGATCGCGCTGCCGCTCCTGCCGCTGCTGATCGTGCTGGCGGCGGTCGATCCCGCCAAGCTCGGCCTCGACGACGGCACGGACGCCAGCCTCTTCCGGGTCATCGCCATCGTGGCGCTGGTCGGCTGGACGACGGTGGCCCGGCTGGTGCGCGCCGCCGCGCTTGCCGCCCGCGCCCAGGACTATGTTCGGGCGGCGCGGGCTCTGGGCGCCGGGAGCGGGCGCATCGCGTTCCGGCATATCCTCCCCAATGTGGCCTCGCCGATCCTGGTGGCGACGACGCTGTCCGTTGGGAACATCATCCTGTTCGAAAGCGTGCTGTCCTTTCTCGGGCTCGGCATCCAGCCGCCGGCAGCAAGCTGGGGCAACATGCTCGCCCATGCCCAGGAAACGATCTGGCAGGCCCCGCGCCTCGCCGTCTGGCCGGGCCTGCTGATCTTCTCGACCGTGATCGCCTTCAACTTCCTCGGCGACGCGCTCCAGGACGCGCTCGACCCGAGATCGTAGCGGCGGCTATTCGGCCGCACCGTCCCCGGCGGCCTCCGCCTCGCCCATCATCGCCTCGACGACGAGCCCGGCATTTTCGCGGATCGCGCGCTCGATGACGCCGGCGACATCGGGGTTCTCGCGCAGGAACGCCTTGGCGTTCTCGCGGCCCTGGCCGATGCGCTTGCCGGCGTGGGAATACCAGGAGCCCGATTTCTCCACGATGTTCGCCTTGACGCCGAGGTCCAGGATTTCACCCATCTTGGAAATGCCGCGGCCGTACATCACGTCGAACTCCACCACCTTGAAGGGCGGGGCCATCTTGTTCTTGACGACCTTGACGCGGGTCTGGTTGCCGATGATCTCGTCGCGCTCCTTGATCTGGCCGATCCGCCGGATGTCGAGCCGGACCGAGGCGTAGAATTTGAGCGCATTGCCGCCGGTCGTCGTCTCCGGATTGCCGAACATGACGCCGATCTTCATCCGGATCTGGTTGATGAAGATGACGAGCGTGCGCGACTTGTTGATCGAGGCGGTGAGCTTGCGCAGCGCCTGGCTCATCAGCCGCGCCTGGAGGCCGGGCAGCGAATCGCCCATGTCGCCTTCCAGCTCGGCGCGCGGCACCAGCGCCGCCACGCTGTCGATCACCAGCACGTCGAGCGCCCCGGAGCGCACCAGCGTGTCGGCGATCTCCAGCGCCTGCTCGCCCGTGTCCGGCTGAGAGATCAGCAGCTCTTCCAGATCGACGCCGAGCTTGCGCGCATAGGCGGGGTCGAGCGCGTGCTCGGCATCGACGAAGGCGCAGGCGCCGCCCGTCTTCTGCGCCTCGGCGACGGCATGCAGCGCCAAGGTCGTCTTGCCCGAACTCTCCGGCCCGTAGATCTCGACCACCCGCCCGCGCGGCAGGCCGCCGATCCCGAGCCCGATGTCGAGCCCGAGCGAGCCGGTGGAGATCGCCTCGGTCTCCACCGCGGTCTCGCGCTGGCCGAGCTTCATGATCGAGCCCTTGCCGAAGGCGCGCTCGATCTGGCCGAGCGCCGACTCCAGCGCGCGCTGCTTCTCGGACCTGTCCTGCTGCTCCGGCATCGTCACGACATTATGGGCCATCTATTCGCTCCCCGCTCGTCCGGAGGCCGTTTTTTGCCCCCGCTGTATCGGTCGATGCGCTCTTCATATCGAGAATATTTCGGGAACACAAGTAAAATATTTCGAGTCTTCCACACCGGCCGCCGAGACCGCCCGGCGTCCCGGCCGCGCGGCAGGAGAAGAGACGATCGTGTCATGATATGTCATGTTTTGTCATGGTCCGCCCTTGCGGCGGCCTCTCCTCCATCGCGTTCCGTTCCGTCCGCGCAGGCCCGACACCGGCAGCCGACGGGATTCACACAACCGTCTTCGGCGGTGTCGCAACGCACGCCCCCGAGCGGGGAAGCCGGGGCCCGGCCCCGGTCCCGGCGGCAGCCCCGGATCGGGGTCCGGGGCAGGCCCCGGAAGCGGGGGGCGCCTGTGCGCCGTGTCATGATATGTCATGCTCCGTCCTTGCGGCGGCCTTTCCTCCACCGGGTTTCGTTCCCTCCGCGCCTCCGCCGGCCGGGCCGGAAGCGCGGACCCTGTTTCGCGCGTATCGCGGGCGGGCGCGGGCGGGTGTCGGCGCCGGCGCGGTTCGCGCACCTGATTGCGCGCGCGAGACGGCGCACGCACCCCGCCCGTCGGTTCCCGCCGGGGGCTTTTTTTCGGCCCCCAGCCGGTCGCTTTCTGCAGAAACGCCGAAAGGCGGCCCCGGGAGCCGCCTCTCTCTACTTTCATTCTACACCATACCGCCAAATGTCAAGCCCGGACTGGAACAAAAAATGAAAATATCGGAGATTTTTCATCAAATGTCGGCGGCGGAGATTCGGGGGCCGGTCGGCGGGTCGTCATTCAGGTCGATAACGATGCGCATGGCGCACCCTGCCCCGCCGGCCAGGGCTCGCCGAAATCGCCGAGCGAGAAGTCTGTGCCGGGATTGCGGTTCCGGCCGCGCACCAGTTCGACGGGCAGGTCGCCCCAGTCCGCCGCCGCGTTCTCGATACGCCGGTGGACGCAGCTCGTGGCGGGCATGTAGCGCATGGCGAAGCCGGCCCGGCGGCGCCCGGAGCTGTTGGCGGCCGAGCCGTGAACGATGCCGATATCGTGGATCGACGCCTGCCCCGGCTCCAGCTCGATGGTGTGCGCCTTGCCCTCGTCGAAATCCCGGACCCGGATCTCCCGGTTCAGGGTCGAGTCGGGGTCGTCCACGAGTTCGTGACGGCGGTAATGCTCCAGATGCGAGCCGGGAATGACCCGCATCGCGCCATTGCCGGCATCAACCTTGTCGAGCGCCAGCCAGACCGTGCAGGAGGCCATCGGCTCTATGGGCCAGAACGGCCCGTCCTGGTGCCAGGGAACGGTTCGGGGACTCTCGGGCGGCTTGCAGAAGAGGTGCGTGAACAGCAGTACGAGGTCCGGCCCCATCACGGCCCCGGCCATGTCGAGAATCCGGCCGTCATGCGCGATGTCGTGGAAGGCCCGGTCGCCGCGCAGCCGGTAGGGCCGGCCGCGGTCGAGATGCGGGTTGATGACCCGGTCGGGCTCGACATCGGGATTGTCGCGCAGCACCCGGTCGACGGCCGATTGCAGGGCCTCCAGTTCCCCGGCGTCGAGGCGGAAGGCGGACGGAACGACATAGCCGTCGCGGCGCCAGGCTTCGATTTCCGCTTCCGTCAGCACCATCGCCTCCGTTCCGCAACACTCCCGGCCGGGCCTTCGCGCCGGTTGCGGTCCTGCCGGCCGGCGCTATAAGTGCGGCACTCCGATGGGGCGTAGCCAAGCGGTCAAGGCAGCGGGTTTTGATCCCGCGATCCCTGGTTCGAATCCAGGCGCCCCAGCCAATTCATCGGCGCCGGGAATCGTCAGAACGGACGGTCGCCCTGAACCGTCACCCGGTTGCCCGACCGCACATTGGGATAGTAGTCCCACATCGCCAGATGCTGGACCGCCCGGTTGTCCCAGAAGGCCACCGAGTTCTCCCGCCAGCGGAACCGCGCCTGGAACTGCGACTTGGCATTGTGCCGGTAAAGGAACTCCAGGATCGCGTCCGACTCGTCGCGCGGCATGTCCTTCAGCCTCATGGTGAACACGGGATTGACGAAGATCGCCTTCCTGCCGGTCACCGGATGGGTGCGGATGACGGGATGCTCGCTGCGCGGATAGACCTTGTTGTCCTGCCTGCCGTCGCGCCGGCTGCGGTCGCGATAGTTCCGCGTGCCGTCGTGAATGGCGGTCAGCCCGCCGAGGAACGCCTTCATCGGCTCCGACAGCGCATCGTAGGCCGCCGTCATGCTGGCGAAGAGCGTGTCGCCGCCCTCTTCCGGCACGGTGTGCAGATGCAGGATCGACCCCATCGGCGGTTCCGGATCGCAGGAGACGTCCGAATGCCAGGCCTCGCCCGCGATCTGGGTCGAATTGGCGTCCGTGTGGATGCGGAGGATCTCCGGATGGCCTTCCGGACCCGGACGGAAGGGGTGGATGTGCAACTCCCCGAACCGCCGGCCGAAATCCTTGTGCTGGTCCAGCGTCATCTCCTGGTCGCGGAAGAAGATCACCTGGTGGCGCATCAGCGCATCGTGGACTTCGGTGAACTGGTGGTTGCCCATGGGCTCTGCCAGGTCGACGCCGTGGATTTCGGCGCCCACGGTCGGAGTCAGCGGACGGACTTCGATGGTCTCGTAGGTCATGGTTGCCGGTCTCTCGCTACATCGATTGATGGCCTGTCGCATCCAGTATAGCAGCTATGGCAACCTCCGGAATCCGGATGTGTTCTCTCTGTCGCGCCCGTTGCGGCGGCTCCTTCAGACGACACCCTTCCGGGCAAGCTCGGCAAGCTCCTCCGGAGAAAGGCCGAGGGAGCCGTAAACCGCCTCGTTCGCCTCGCCGAGCGCGGGGCCGAGCCGCTCCACCCGGCCGGGCGTGCGCGACAGCTTCGGCACGACGCCGGGCACCGCGATCTCGCCGGTCCCGGCGTCCGCCACCCGCAAAATCGCCTCCCGCGCGGCGAAATGCGGGTCGGCGAAGATTTCATCGACGGCGTTGACCGGGCCGACGGGAACTTCGGCCGCCAGGCAACGGTCCATCGCCTCGTCGCGGTTCATGGCGCCGAGCCATTCCGCCACGGCGCTGTCCACGATGTCGCGTTCGGCCAGGCGGGCGGGCGCCTCGCCATAGCGTTCCTGCAGATCGGGCCGCGCCATCGCGCCGGTAAGCCGCTCGAACATCTTGTCGCTGGTGCAGGCGATGGCGATCCAGCGCCCGTCGCCGCACTCGAAATGCCCGTGCGGGCAGGCATTGAGCGTGTTCGACCCCTCGCGGCCGCGCACGGTCCCCGCCGCGTCGTAAGCGGGCGCGAGCTCGTCCAGCACCCGGAACACCGGCTCGAAAAGCGCGAGGTCGATCATCTGGCCCCGGCCCGAGCGCTCGCGCTCGCGGAGCGCCATCAGCACGCCGAGCGCCCCGTACATGCCGGTCATATAGTCGCCGAGCGAGGTCGAGCCGGGCGTCACCGGCGGGCCGCCCGGAAAACCCGCAAGGTGGGTCAGTCCGCCGAAGGCATGGGCGATGCGCGCGAAGCCCGGCCGCTGGCGATAGGGGCCGGTCTGGCCATAGCCGGTCACCCGCAGCATGACCAGGCCCGGATTGGCGGCGGCCAGCTCCTCGTAGCCGAGGCCCCAGCGCTCCATCGTGCCGGGGCGGAAATTCTCGCACACCACGTCGGCATCGGCCGCCAGCCGCCGGAACAGCTCCGCCCCCTTGGGCGCGCGCAGATTGAGCGTGATCGAGCGCTTGTTGCGGGATTCGCTGAGCCAGGCGAGCGAGCTGTCGGCGCGGGCGCTCGGCGTGCCGTAGCGCCGCCAGGGATCGCCCCCCGGTTGCTCGATCTTGATGACCTCCGCGCCGAACTCCCCCAGAATGGTCGCCGCGTGGGGGCCCGCGATGAAGGTTGCCGCATCCAGAATCCGGATGCCGTCCATCGGCCGTTCGCCCATTCCCCTGTCACCTCCGCTTCCAACCGGCGCGGCTTTATAGCAGGCGCGTGACCGGATAGAGTGGCGCGCCATGTTCACCACGCGCCCCGAACTGCTCGGCACTTTCGGCGTCGCCGCCTCGACGCACTGGCTGGCGTCGGCCACCGCCATGGCCGTGCTGGAAGAAGGCGGCAACGCCTTCGATGCAGCGGTCGCGGCCGGCTTCGCCCTGCAGGTGGTCGAGCCGCACCTGAACGGTCCCGGCGGCGACATGCCGGCGCTGGTCTGGAGCGCGGACGAGGAAAGGCTGCGGGTCGTCTGCGGCCAGGGCCCGGCGCCCGCTGCGGCCACCATCGACGCCTTCCGCGCCCTCGGTCTCGACATCGTGCCGGGCACCGGCCTGCTGGCGACCTGCGTGCCGGGAGCCGTCGACGCCTGGCTGCTGATCGCGCGCGACTACGGCACGATGGAGCTCGCGCGGCTGCTGCGGCCGGCCATCGAGTTCGCCGGCGGCGGCTATCCGCTCGTCGGCCATGCGGTCGCCACCATCGCCTCGGTGGAGACGCTCTTCCGCGAGGAATGGGCGACCTCGGCGGCGGTTTACCTGCCCGGCGGGCGGTTGCCGGAAGCGGGCAAGCTGTTCCGCAACCCGGCGCTGGCCGGCACCTGGACGCGGCTGATCGAGGAAGCCGAAGCCGCCGGGGGTTCGCGGGAGGACAGGATCGAGGCCGCCCGGCGCATCTTCCAGCAGGGCTTCATCGCGGAGGCGATTGCCGGGTTCGCCGCCGGCAACGAGGTCATGGACAGTTCGGGCCGGCGCCATCGGGGCCTGCTCGCCGGCGACGATATGGCGAACTGGCGGGCAGGCTACGAGGAGCCGCTCACCTACGACTACGGGCGCTACCGGGTCGCCAAGGCGGGGCCCTGGTCGCAGGCGCCGGTGTTCCTGCAGCAATTGGCTCTGCTCAAGGGGTTCGACCTTGCCGGCATGGACCCGCTCGGCGCCGGTTTCGCCCATACCGTCGTGGAGTGCGCCAAGCTCGCCTTCGCCGACCGCGAGGCGTTCTACGGCGATCCGGACCATGTCGATGTGCCGATGGAGCGGCTTCTGTCGGACGGCTACAACGACGCCCGGCGCCAGCTCGTCGGCGCGGACGCGAGCCGGGAGATTCGCCCGGGCGCGGTCGAGGGCTTCTCGTCCACGGTGCGGGTCGGGGAGCGGCGCGGCCCTGTGCTGGGCGCGGGCGAGCCCACCATGGCGCTGGCGGACGGCGACACCTGCCATCTGGATGTAATCGACCGCTGGGGCAACATGGTCTCGGCCACGCCCTCCGGCGGGTGGCTGCAAAGCTCGCCCGTCATCCCCTCGCTCGGCTTCTGCCTCGGCTCGCGCATGCAGATGTTCTGGCTGGAGGAGGGCCTTCCCGGCTCCCTTGCGCCAGGGAAGCGGCCCCGCACCACGCTCAGCCCCTCCTTCGCCTTCCGCGACGGCGAGCCCTGGATGGCCTTCGGCACGCCCGGCGGCGACGGGCAGGACCAGTGGTCGCTGATCTTCTTCCTGCGCCATGTCCACCACGGCATGAACCTCCAGGCGGCGATCGACGCGCCGACCTTCCAGAGCCACCATTTCCCGTCCTCCTTCTATCCGCGCCAGGCCGATCCCGGCCGTCTGGCCGTGGAGGAACGCCTGCCCCCGGAAACCGTCGCGGAGCTGGCGGGGCGCGGCCATGACGTGGAAGTCATCGGACCCTGGAGCATCGGGCGGATCAGCGCATGCGCCCGCGAGGAGGGCCTGCTGAAGGCGGCGGCCAACCCCCGCCTCATGCAAGGCTACGCGGCCGGTCGGTGAAGGCGCTTCGAGCCCTCCTCCTGCTGAGCCTGGTCGCAGGCTCCGGCGCAGCCGCAGCAGAGCCCGAGGCCGGCGCGGGGGGCGAGACCCTCCTCTTCCAGGCCGACCGGATCGACTTCGACCGCGAGCGCAACCTCGTCACGGCCGAGGGCAATGTCGAGCTCGCCCGGGAAGGGCGCATCCTGCGCGCGGACCGGGTCGTCCTCGACCGGAACACCGGCATCGCCCGCGCCGACGGAAACGTGACCCTGGTGGAGGAGGACGGCGAAGTCCTGTTTGCCGATTCGGTGGAGCTTACCGACGACCTCCGGGACGGTTTCGTGGAGCAGTTCAAGGCCCGGTTCGACACCGGCTCCAGGCTGGCGGCAAGCTGGGGCCAGTTGCAGGGCGGAACGCGGGCCGACCTCTCCCAGGCCGTGTACTCGGCCTGCGAACCTTGCGGCGAGGAGCCCGACAAGGCTCCCGTCTGGCAGGTGAAGGCCGGGCGCATCACCCACGACCGGGCCGACCAGCAGGTGACTTACCGCGACGCCGTGCTGGAGATGTGGGGCGTACCGGTGCTCTACACCCCCTATCTGAGCCACCCGGATCCGGACGTGACCCGCAAGAGCGGCTTCCTGGCGCCCGCGATCGGTCACGACGGCGACCTCGGCGTCCGGCTTGAAACGCCCTGGTACTGGAATATTGCGCCGGACCGGGACGCCACCTTCGTCCCGATTGTCGCCAGCAAGCGCGGCATCGTCGGCGCCGGCGAATACAGGCAGCTGTTCGACAAGGGACGCCTCGAGGTTTCGGGTAGTCTCGCCGCCCTCGACAGGAAGCCGAAGGAGCGCGCCGGAGGCGGGCCGCGCGGGCATCTCCGCCTCAAGGGCGAGGCGCATGCGAGCGCCGACTGGCGGCTTCGCGGGGAGTTCTACCGCGCTTCGGACGACGGCTACCTGGACCTGACGGGAATAGACGGGGCCGATACGCTGCCCAGCTTCGCCGAGGTGGAGGGGTTCCTGGACCGCTCTTACACGCGCGTCGGCGTTTTCGACGTGCAGGAACTGCGCGCCGGCATTTCGGGAGACGTGACGCCGTTGGCGGCGCCCGAAATCCTCTATGAGTGGCGCAGCGATCCGGCTCCCGACGGCATCTGGTCGATGCGGGCCGCCGGCGCCGCCCTGCACCGGCGCCGCGCTGACGAGAACCAGCGCGTGACGCTCGAAGGCGGCTGGCGGCTGGAGCGCTTCACCGACGGCGGTCACCGGCTTGAAGTCGGGACCAGCCTGCGGGGCGATTTCGCGCACGGGGACCTTGTGCATGACAACACGGCCGCGGACGACAACAATGCCCGCCTGCTGCCGCTGGCCTCCGCCGGCTGGAGCTACCTGCTCGCCGGCGGAATGGAGCAAACCCAGCTGACGGTCGAACCCAGGGCGCAGGTCGTGGTGGGCCGGAACAGCGCCGACGTGGACGATTTCCCCAACGAGGACGGCGAGCCGGTCGAGTTCGAGTTCGCCAACCTGTTCATGGCGAACCGGTTCCCCGGCCTGGACGGGGTCGAGACCGGCCAGCGCATCGATTACGGGCTCCAGCTCGGCCTTCACGGCCTGAACGGCTGGCACATCGATGCCGGCGTCGGCCAGAGCCAGCGCCGGAAGGCGAACGGGGACGCGCGGGCCGCCGGATCGGGACTGGATACCGCCGTCTCGGACCTTGTCGGCAGGGTCGATCTGACGGCGGGCGACAGCACCGCGCTCAGCTACCGCTTCCGGCTGGACAAGGATGACCTGGCCACCCGGCAGACCGCCCTCAACCTCTCCGCAACCTCGGACCCGTGGCGCCTCGAAGCCCGCTACGCCAAGGCCGTCGGCAGCGCGGACGAGGAAGACGGCGCTTCCAGGGAACGCGAACAGATCGACCTGACCCTGCACTCGGCAATGGGCGCCAACTGGTCGGCTTTCGGCCGGCATCGGCGCGATCTGGACGCCGGCAGCGCGCTCCTGCACGGGCTCGGCCTCAAATACGAAGACGAATGCCTGTTCTTCGAGGCGTCCTTCGAGCGGGAATTCGACACGCCGGGCGGCGATGCGGACAACCGGGTCATGGTCCGCCTCGTCTTCCGCGACCTGGGCAGCTTCCCCGCAAACGGGTCCCGCAACGCGCTGCCCAAGTAATACCAGCGGCCTCGACCTGGGACTCATGTCTTCTTCTCGTCATGCCCGGACTTGTTCCGGGCATGACGGAAGAGCCTGTCGAATACACCTGCAAGTTGACGGGCGTCGAAGCCGTCAGGGGTTCCCATCAACGACCGCTGGTATAAGAACGCCTCGCCGGCGTCATACCAACGGTCGTTGACCGGAACCGATGGCGGGGCCCAGCCTCGGTCCTGGCGGTCGCTTCAGCGGTTGAGCTTGCTCTCCACCGGCTGCGGCGGCATCGGGAGCCATGGTTGGACCGCGGCTCGGGGGCCGGGGTGACGATATGGGCCGTAATCTCTCCATGAGTCTGAAGTCGACGCCGCTGGTATCAGACGGCGCCGGCTTCCCGCAAATCGCGGATCTCAGGGTCCGAGTAGCCGATCTCGGAGAGGATTTCGTCGCTGTGCGCGCCGTGTTGCGGCGGCGGGCGGGCGGTTCCGGGGCCGTCCGTATCGGCCAGGAAGGCCGGATTGACCGTATAGATGTCGCGCTCGATGCCTGCCGGTCCCGGGCGGCGCTCGACGAAGCGCCGCTCCGCAAGAGCCGGATGGTCCAGCGCCTGCGAAATATCGTTGATCGGCGCCGCGGGCACGCCGGCCGCGGCCAGCCTCGTCTCCCACCCGTCCGGCGTGTCCGCCGCCAATGCTTCCTCCAGAGCGGCCCGCAGCGCCTCCTGGTTCGCCGTGCGCGTTTCGTTATCGGCGAAACGCGGATCGGCGGCGAGGTCCGGCCGTTCGAGCGCCCGGCAGAGGCCCTGCCATTGGCGTTCGGTCAGGCAGGTCATCAGGATCGAGCCGTCCTTCACGCGGAAGGAGTCCGCCGTCGGGATGCGCGCCGGCGAGGAATTGCCGACCGGGCGCGCCATGCTGCCCGTGGTCAGGTAGTCGATGAGCAGCGGGGCGAGCATAGAGAGGGAGCACTCGAACATGGTCACGTCGAGGCGCTGGCCCTCGCCCGTCGCCTTCTGGCGGTAGAGCGCAGACGCGCAGGCGAAGGCGGCGGTGATGCCGGTGGAGAGATCGACCGCGGTGAAGCCCGCGCGCACCGGCCCCGTGTCGGGATGGCCGGTGACCGACATCATCCCCGACGCCGCCTGGATGGCGCCGTCATAGGCCGGCGCGCCGGCATAGGGGCCGGTCTGTCCGTAGCCCGAGATCGAACAGAAGACGAGGCCCGGCCGGACCTCCTTCAACGCTTCGTAGCCGAAGCCGAGCCGGTCCATGGTGCCGGCCTTGAAGTTCTCCACCACGATGTTCGCCCCGGCGACGAGGCGATGCACCACCTCGCGGGCGCGAGGATGCTTGAGGTCGAGCGTCAGCGCCCGCTTGCCGGAGTTGATCGACAGGAACATCGGCGACATGCCCGCCCGGCCGAGATCGTTGTCGCCGATCAGGTAGCGGCCCTGGTCCCCGCCGGACCGCTGCTCCAGCTTGATGACATCGGCGCCCATCATCGCCAGGTGCTGGGTGCAGAAGGGGCCGGCGATCACCTGCGTGAAGTCGATCACCCGCACCCCGTCGAACGCCTTCGCCATGACCTGCCTCTCCCCCCGTGCCGCTGCGGCAATACTAGCCCCTGTCGGCAGCAGGCGGAATCCGGCAGACTCGGCCCTTCCGCAAATCGGGAAAGCCTCATGCGACCGCGCGACGCCGCCACGCTGATCCTGTTCCGACGCCAGGCCGGGGAAATCGAGGTGCTGATGGGGCGCCGTTCCGCCCGCCACGCCTTCATGCCCAACACGTTCGTGTTTCCCGGCGGCCGGGTCGATCCGGAGGACGGACGGGTAGCGCCGCTGCGAGACCTCCGGGAGCCGGTGCTCGAACGCCTGCTGCGCAATGCCACGGCCAGACGCGCCCGGGCGCTCGGTCTGGCCGCGATCCGGGAGGCGTTCGAGGAGACCGGGCTGGCCGTTGGCGCGCCTCATGGCGGCCTCGTGAACATGGACCGGATTCCCGCCTCGTGGCATCCGTTTTTCGAGACCGGACAGGCGCCCCGGCTCGATGTGCTCGACTACGTATTCCGGGCGATCACGCCGCGCGGCGACGTCCGGCGGTTCCATGCCCGCTTCTTCCTTGCCGACAGCCGTCACGCGCAGGGCGCGCTCGGCGGCAGCGGAGAGCTTCAGGACCTGCAATGGATCGCCATCGACCGCGCCATCGCGATGCCCGCCACTCCGGGCGTCACCGCAAGGGCGCTCGAGGAAGTGCGCATCCGGACGGCCGTCGCAGACTCGTCCCATCCGGCCCTCCCGGTGCCGCTCTATCACGGCACGCGCTACGGCGACCGCGTCCGCCTGGACCCCTGACCCTCAGCAAAGGAGCTCGTTCGCCCCATGTTGATCGAGCAGCGCAGCTACGACTTCCACCCCGGCCGCATGGATGCCTGGCTCGAGGTGTACGGCCGGCTCGGCATGCCGGCCTCGGACCGGCACATGGGCCCGAGCCTCGGCTGTTTCACCACCGTCATCGGCCCCGTCAACCGCTTCGTCTTCCTGCGCGGCTACGATGATATCGACGCCCGCGACGCCGGACAGGCCGCGCGGGCGAAAGACCCCGGATGGCAGGAATTCCTGAAGGAGGCGCGGGCGCTCGGGGCGCTCAAATACCAGGAGAGCAAGCTCCTGCGCCCGACTTCCTTCTCGCCCGTGCAGAGCGAGGCCGACCTGCCGTTCGAGCGCACCGTTCCCGGCGCCGGCATGATCGTCGATCACCGCACTTACGACATGCATCCGGGCAAGGGCAGCGCCTGGCTGGACGCCTACCGCGATGTCGGCCTGGCGGTGCAGCGCCGGCATCTGGGGCAGTTGCTCATGTTCGCGACCACGGAGGTCGGCCCGATCAACCAGGCCGTCTTCATGTGGGCCTATGGGAGCATCGGCGACCGCGAGCGCCGGCGGGCCGGCATGGAGCAGGACCCGGGCTGGACCGCGTTCCGCCTGCGCCACCAGCCCTTCCAGAGCGTCAAGCAGCAGACCAACCAGCTACTGGAGCCGACCCCGTTCTCGCCGGTTCGCTGACAGGAAAGGACCGACGCCGTGAGCAGCCATTCCGTGCGCCGCCATCTGCGGCTGGAAATCGACAGCTACGACGACGCGATCCGCCGTTTCCTGCCCGGGTACGAGCGGATGATCGCGCTGGCCGCTGACGCCGCCGCCGGGGCGCGGCCGCGCCATGCGCTCGATCTGGGCGCGGGCACCGGCGCGCTCGCCGCGGCCGTGCTGGAGCGCTGCGGGGACTGCACGGTCTCGCTGATAGACGCCGATCCCGAAATGCTGGACCAGGCGCGGGAGCGGCTCGCCGCGCGGGCGGACCGGACCCGCTTCGTCGAACGGTCGTTTTACGGCCCCCTGCCGGAATGCGACGCCGTCGTCGCCTCGCTCGCGCTCCATCATGTGCCGACCCTCGAACGGAAGCGCGATCTTTACCGCGCCGTCCGGGACGCGCTTCGGCCGGGCGGCGTGTTCGTCAATGCCGATGTCACGCTGCCGTCGGAGCCGGCGGCCCGGCAGGCCGATTACGAGGCCTGGGCCGCCCATCTTGTGGCCTCCGGCATTCCCGAAGACCGCGCCTGGCGGCATTTCGAGGAGTGGTCCGACGAGGATGTCTATTTCTCGCTGGAAGAGGAGATGGAGGCGCTTCGCGATGCGGGCCTCGCCGCCGAGTGCCTCTGGCGCAGCACGCCCTCGACAGTGGTGACGGCGGTCAGGCCGTAGCGCCCCCCGCTCACCAGCGCCGCCAGAACTCCAGCGCGAGCGGCAGCGCCGCCAGCCACAGGGCGGCGAAAACCGCGCAGAAGGCCGCGCGCGCCCAAAGCGGCCAGCGGCGGACGGGGCGGCGGGTCCAGTAGAGCAGCGGGATGCACAAGGGCGCCAGCCAGCTCACGGCGATGGCCGCCGGCCAGCGGGCCTCTTCCGGAGCCGGCTCGCCGAAGACCGGGACCGTCACGGCATCGAAGACGACAGCTCCCGGTATCGACAGCATGACGAGGCCGAACAGGAAACCGAGCCCCAGCGCCGCCAGCAGCACATAGCAGCGCGGCGAGAAGACGAAGAGCAGAGTGCGGAACCAGAGGTCGTTCATGCGGCCCTGCCCGCTTGCGGCAGGACGCCGTCTGCTGCAAGAGTGGGGCCGGCGCAGCATCGGAGGTCCACCCCATGACACCGGAGCGTATTCTGGCCGAACCGCCGCACGTCCTGCCGCAGCAGGCGCGCATCGACTATTTCGACAAGGGTTTCGCGCTCGTCGAGAGCGCGGTGCCGGAAGCATGGATCGACCGGCTGCTGGCGGTCACCGGGCGCATGGTGGAGGCGAGCCGTTCGGAGCGGGAGTCGGGTCATGTCTTCGACATCGCGCCCGAACACGGCCCGGACAATCCCCGCGTGCGCCGCATCAAGCGCCCGGACGAGCAGCACGAGACCTATTGGACCTTCGTGCAGGAGGTGCTGGCCGACATCGCCGCCGACCTGCTGGGCCCGGATGTCGTGTTCCACCATTCCAAGCTCAACTTCAAATGGTTCGAGGGCGGCGACGAGGTCAAGTGGCACCAGGATATCCAGTTCTATCCGCATACCAATTACGACCACCTGACCATCGGCGCCTACCTTTCGGACACGGGCCCCGGGAACGGCCCCATGTCCATGATCCCCGGCAGCCACAAGGGGCCGCTTTACGACCTCTACAGCGCGGACGGGAATTGGGCCGGCCACCTGCGGGCCGAAGACGCCGCCGGGCTGGCGACGGGCGACGCCGAAACCCTCACCTGCCGGCGCGGCGCGGTCACGATCCACAACTGCCGCACGCTCCACTATTCCCGCCCCAGCCGGACCGATGCCGGGCGGCCGCTGCTGCTGAACGCCTTCGCCGCCGCCGACGCCCGGCCCTACACGCCGCATCCCGACCCTTCCTGCCATACCGGCGAGGTCGTCCGTGGCGCGCCCGCGCGGATCGCCCGCCACGACCCCCGCCCCTGCCCGATCCCGCCGGACTGGTCGGGCGGCTACAGCTCGATCTTCGCCGCACAATCCGGCGAAGAAGCGGCGATGTAGGGCGTCGGCGGCGGGTCAGCGGTTGTTGTAATTCCCGGCCCGCTTTTCGCGCCAGGCGGCGATGGCTTCCTTGTGGTCCTCGCTGGAGCGCGCCAGCACCATATGGGACGACACCATGTCCAGCGCGCTGCGCAGGTCCATGTCGAGCCCGGCATACATGGCGCGCTTGATGAGCCGGATCGAGATGGGCGAGGAGTTCACCAGCTTTTCGACATAGGCGCGGGTGCCCGCCTGCAGCTCGTCATCCGGGAAGACCTTGTTGACCAGGCCGATCTCCAGCGCCTCCTGCGCGGAGAGGAAATCCGCGCTCCAGAGCAGCTCCAGCGCCTTCGGCACGCCGACGATGCGCGGCAGGAACCACGCCCCGCCATTGCCCGGCACGAGGCCGACGCGCACATAGGTCTCCGCGAAGCGCGCGCTCTCGGCGGCGAAGCGCAGGTCGGCATGCAGGCTCATGTCCATGCCGGCGCCGACGGCGACGCCGTTCACGGCCGCGATCACGGGCTTGTCGATTTCCTGGATCTTGAGCGACAGCTTCTGGATCAGGTCCCAGAGGCCCGACTTGATCTCCAGCGGCGTCGGCGGCTTGTCGCTGCCCATCTGGCGGGTGTCCCCGCCGGCGCAGAAGCCGCGCCCGGCGGCGGTGACGATCACCGCCCAGACATCCTCGCGCGTCCGGCACTCCTCCAGCCGGTCCAGATATCCCGTCAGCATCTCATGCGTGAAGGCGTTCAGCCTGTCCGGGTTGTTGAAGGTGATGGTCGCGATTCTGTCGCTGACATCGAAAAGCAGTTTGTCGGTCACGCCGTTCCTCCGGTTGTGCAAGCGGCGGCGGCAGCCTAGCGCGGATGTCTCGCCGGTGTCATGCCTGCGGGCTGGCGAAGAAAATGGCGGAACTCCATACTGGCGCATTCTCCGCCGAACGGCCGGCGCCTTGCAGAGGAGGAGCCCCCATGTCGACTCTCGCCGAAAGCCCGGCCGTCCCGATCGCGGCGCCGGGCGCGCCGAAGGACGGCCTGTCCCATGTTGCGGGCGAGCCGGCGCCGCCGCTCGGAAACGAGACCATTCCGCAGGCGCTCCGCGAGGCGGTTTCCCGCCACGGCCGTCGGCGGGCGGTCGTGTTGCCGCAGGAGGGCCGGGTTCTGACCTATGAGGAGTTCGACCGGCAGGTGGATGCGCTCGCCGCCGGGCTGCTCGCGCTCGGCCTCGGCAAGGGCGACCGCGTCGGCATCTGGTCGCCCAACCGGCTCGAATGGATACTGACCCAGTTCGCCACCGCGCGGTTCGGCGCGATCCTGGTCAACATCAACCCCGCCTACCGGCCGTTCGAGCTCGAATACGCGCTGAATGCGGTCGGGTGCAGGGCGCTTATCGCGGCCGAAGCCTTCAAGTCGTCGCGCTATATCGACATGCTGCGCGAGCTGGCCCCGGAACTCGAAACTTGCGAGCCGGGCCGGCTCAGCGCATCGAAGCTGCCGCATCTCGAAATCGCGATTGCGATGAGCGGCGACCCCGGTCCCGGGCTGTTCCGCTTCGAAGATGTGATCCGGCTGGGCGGGCCGGAGCAGACGGCGCGGCTGGACGCGCTCACTGCGAGCCTCAGCCCGGACGACCCGATCAATATCCAGTTCACTTCCGGCACTACCGGCTCGCCCAAGGGCGCCACGCTCACCCACCGCAACATCGTCAACAATGCGCGCTTCGTCACCGACCGCATCCGGCTGACCGAGCAGGACGCCTTGTGCATTCCGGTGCCGCTTTACCATTGTTTCGGCATGGTGATGGGCGTGCTGGGCTGCGTCACGCAGGGCGCGGCGATGGTGTTTCCGGGCGAGGGCTTCGATGCGGCGGAGACGCTGTATGCGGTGTCGGAGGCCCGCTGCGCCGCGCTTTACGGCGTGCCGACCATGTTCGTCGCCATGCTGGAGGAGGCGGCGCGCGGCGGCTACGACCTGTCCTCGCTCCGGACGGGCGTGATGGCCGGGGCAAGCTGTCCCATCGAGGTGATGCAGCGGGTGATCGACGAGATGAACATGGAGGAGGTCACCATCTGCTACGGCATGACCGAGACCTCGCCCGTCTCGTTCCAGAGCTTCGTGGACGACCCGATCGACAAGCGAGTGACGACGGTGGGGCGCGTCCATCCGCATCTGGAGGTCAAGATCGTCGATGCCGAGGGCAGGATCGTTCCGGTCGGCGAGTCCGGGGAACTGTGCACGCGCGGCTATTCGGTGATGCGCGGCTACTGGGGCGACGACGAGCGGACCCGCGAGAGCATTATCGACGGCTGGATGCACTCCGGCGACCTCGCGACGCTGGACGAGGAGGGCTTCTGCTGCATCGTCGGTCGGGTGAAGGACATGATCATCCGCGGCGGCGAGAACGTCTATCCGCGCGAGATCGAGGACTATCTGTTCCGCCATCCCGACATCCGGGAGGCGCAGGTGTTCGGCATCCCGGACCGGCGGTTCGGCGAGCAGGTCTGCGCCTGGGTCGTGCCGCATGAAGGGGCGGCGCTTGGCCCCGAAGACGTGGTGGCGTTCTGCCGGGGCCGGATCGCGCACTTCAAGGTGCCGAAGCATGTGCGCATCGTTGACGAACTGCCGATGACCGTCACCGGCAAGCCGCAGAAATTCGTCATGCGCGACTGGATGGTGGAGAACGGCTACGCCGACGCCTGACGCGGGGATCAGGCGAGCTTGGCGAGCAACTCCGCCGGGATGTGCGGAACCGGGTCGGAGTTCTGCCAGCAGGGCAGGCCCTCCACCCGGGCGATCCAGCCCCTTATGTTCGGGTAGTCGTCGAGCGGCAGCTTCTGCACGGCATGCAGGTGCATCGGCGCGGCGACGGCGATGTCGGCGATGGTCGGATTGTCGGCGCACAGCCACTCGCGCCCTTCCAGTCCGGCTTCGAGGATCGAGGCGAGGCCCCGGAATACCGGCTCATGCGCGTCCAGCACCGCCTGGTCCGGCGTCGAGTCGAGGATCGGGTTGACCACGTTCTGGACCAGATAGACATAGCAGCCGTCGAACCACTTGCTGCATTCCCAGAGCATCCAGCGCGCGATGTCGGCGCGGATCTTCGCATCCGCCGGATAGGCCGTCCTGTTGCCGGTCTTCTCCGCCCCGTAGACCAGGATGGCGTTGGACTCCCACAGCACCAGGTCGCCGTCCACCAGCGCCGGCAGTTCGGCGTTCGGATTGACCTGCCGGAACTCGGGCTTCTTGTGGTCGCCGCCGAAATAGCTGAGCAGTTCGTCCTCGTAGCCGGCGCCGACAAGGTCGAGGCCGGCGACGACCTTGCGGCAATTCACGGTGATCGGGTCGTAATAGAGCTTCATCTGGGCGGTCTCCCGGCTGGCTTGTATTGCCCTGTTTACCCCGTCCCGACCCCTCCGCCTAAAGGAATTTCGGCAGCACCTTCTCGGTGAAGCCGAGGAAGGAGGAATGGCTGAGCGGCGCGCACATCAGGTAGTGCAGGTCGATCTCTTCGCTCAGGCGGCAAAGCTGGT
The DNA here is from genome assembly GCA_022826185.1 of Alphaproteobacteria bacterium. GTDB lineage: Bacteria > Pseudomonadota > Alphaproteobacteria > Bin95 > Bin95 > Bin95. The sequence continues at coordinate 10,755 of JAJDVH010000096.1, read as the reverse complement.
CGGCGACACGGGCGGGCGAACCCCAGATCGCCACATTGTCGAGATAGCGCTCGACCGGATCGACGGCCTCGACGGTGCCGTCCGCCAGCACCTGCTCGGTCGGGTTTGCCGTGCCCTTGGACTCGTTCTTGTAGGTGGCGACCATCCAGGCGGCGCCGCGCCGGACGATCTCCGCCGCTTCCCCGTCGCTGTCGGCGACCGCCAGAAGCCGCGCCGTCGGGATGTCCTGGCCGGACGCGGGATGGCCAGCATCGTCGCGCGCCCGCCGCCATGTGTCCCGGATCCCGTTCAGCCCCTCGAAGGTCGCATGGGGGCCGAGCAGCGGCGCGAGGCCCGCCCTGCCGGCCCAGGCGGCGGCGTCGGGGGAGCCGCAGGCCGCCCAGACCGGCGGATGCGGCTGCTGCGCCGGTTTCGGCAGCACCTCCACATTCTCGAAGGACCAGTATTCGCCGTCCCAGTCCAGCCGCTCGTTCCGCCATGCCGCCAGCACGATCTCGACCGCTTCCTGGAATCGCGCCCGGCTTTCCCCGATGGGCACGCCGAAGGTGCGGAACTCGTCCGGGTCGAAGCCCCGGCCCGCGCCCCAGCTCACCCGCCCGCCGGAGAGCTGGTCCAGCAGCGCCACTTCTTCCGCGAGCCTGAGCGGGTGGTAGAAGGGCGCGAGCGAAACCGCCGTGCCGATGCGCAGCCGGCTGGTGCGCTCCGCCACCTGCACGCCGATCATGTGGACCGACGGGCAGACGCTGTAATCCGTGAAATGGTGCTCCGCCAGCCAGACGGCGTCGTAGCCGGTTTCGTCCATGATGCGGATGCGGTCCATGGCGCGGCGGTACACCTCGGTGAGCGCCGCGCGCCGGCCGGGCCAGGAGAAGAACTGCAGGACGCCAAATTTCACGAACGCCGTTCCCAGGCCCGCGCGCCGGGGGCGGGCGGGTCGTTGGGCGGACCGGCGAAGCATTGCGCGATCGCCATCCAGGCCCGCGCCGGCTCGCCCGCGACCTCCAGATCGACATCGGCGATATTGCGGCCCTGCGTCACGACGCGGCAGAAGTCGAGCGCCGCGCCCTCCACCCGGTCCGCCGCGCTCTCCGCGCCCCGCTGCCATAGCGCGCCGGAAGGGAGCGTCAGCCGCACATGAGGGACCGGCGCCGGTGGCTCCAGGCCGCGATTGCGGAAGGTCCAGCCGAAGGTCTGGCAGCCGAGAACGCAGATATTCGCCAGCCGGTCGAAATGCTCGCGCGGCGCCTGCAGCAGGTCGTAAATGTCCTGCCCGTGCGCCCAGGTCTCCATCTGGCGGGCCGTGGCGAAGGAGCGCAGCCCCATATCGGGGCCGACCCAGGCGACACGGCGGTCGGGGTCCTCCCCCTCCATCAGGTCGCAGAGGCGCGAGAGGCGGTCCCACCACTGGTCCAGCAGCGCCCGGCCTTCGCGCATGTCCGGGGCATCATCCGGAGCCCCGCCCGCCCGGCGCGCCTCGACGACCCGCGCGAAGCGCTCCGGGTCTTCGAGAGACACCGACGCCATCCAGTCCCCGAAATGGAGATGCTGCATGACGGCGTTGACCGTCCAGTCCTTGAAGGGCGTCGGCCGCGCCCAGTCCGCATCCTCCAGCCCCGCCAGAAAGGCATGGAGTGCGGCGCCCTCCTCACGCAAGTCGATCGCCTGCTGCAACATCGCCGGTTCTCCCCCCGGCCAATTATCGCACGGTTCACGCGCCGGGCGCGAGGCATAGGCCCGCGGCATGCTTGCCGCTATGGTGCGCCAACGACGAAGCGGGGATGCAAGGTTGTTGCGGCAGGAATTCGAGGCGCTTGAGCAGAATGGCATCACCGGGGTGGCCTTGCCCCGGATCAACGATCCGAACGTCATCCCGCTCTGGTTCGGGGAGGGCGACCTCGTCACGCCCGCCTTCATCCGCGAGGCGGCCAAGCAGGCCATCGACGACGGCCTGACCTTCTACAACCATCCGAGCGGCCGCGCGGAGCTGCTGGCCGCGATCAAGGCCTATCTCGACCGCATCTACGACCTCGACCTCGACCCGGACCGCGTCGTCGTGCCCGGCTCGACCATGCTCGGCATCTTCATGGCGGCGCGCATGACGGCGGGCGCCGGCGACCACGCGCTCATCGTCAGCCCCAACTGGCCGAATATCGACCGCGCCTTCCAGATGACCGGCGCGGCGTTCGATTTCGTGCGCCAGCGGCTGGACCCGGACGGCTGGAAACTGCATCTGGAGGATGTGTTCGCCGCGGCCCGCCCGAACACGCGCGCGCTGTTCATCAACACGCCCTGCAACCCGACCGGATGGGTCATGCCGGCCTCCGAACAGCGCCGCCTGCTCGATTTCTGCCGCGAGCGGGGCATCGTCATCCTCGCCGACGAGGTCTATCACCGGAACATATTCGACGGCGATGTTGCGCCCTCCTTCCTGCAGGTCGCAGCGCCCGGCGACCCGCTGATCGTCGTCAACGGCTTCTCCAAGGCCTTCGCGATGACGGGCTGGCGGCTCGGCTGGATGGTCGTGCCCTCGGGCTACCGCGAGCAGATGGCCGCCTATTCGGAATGCGTGAACACGGGCGCGCCGCCCGTGGTGCAGAGCGCCGGCATCGCCGCGCTGGAGCGGGGCGAACCGCTGGTGCGGGAATTGCGCGAACGCTACCGGGCGGGGCGCGATTCGGTGATGAAGATCCTCGCCCCGCACCCGCGCATCGAACTGCAGATGCCGGAGGGCGCGTTCTACGCCTTTCCGCGCGTCCGGGGTCTCCGGTCCAGCATGGACTTCTCGCAGGGCCTGCTGGCGGAGGAGGATGTCGGCACGGCGCCCGGCTTCACCTTCGGCCCCGGCAATGAGGAGAACTTCCGCCTCTGCTTCGCGCGGTCGGGCGAACAGCTCGAAACCGCGCTGCGCCGCATTACCGGCTATCTGGACCGGCATGACAACGAATTCGGCTGAGCGCCGGCCGCCTCCTGTCGCCAGCCCGTTTCCCGGAACCTGAACGGATACCAAATGCCAATGCCGCAATCGGGCGCACCCCCGCTTCAGGGCGTCAAGGTGGTCGATTTCTCGCGCATCATCGCGGGGCCGCTCTGCACGCAGGTCCTGGCCGATATGGGCGCCGAAGTCGTCAAGATCGAGAACCCGGCGACCGGCGACGACACCCGCCGGATGGCCGAGCCCGGCGCGGCGGGGGAGAGCCATTTCTTCCTCGCCTACAACCGCAACAAGAAGAGCCTCGCCCTCGATGTCCGCACGCCGGAAGGCAGGGAGGTCGTGCTCGACCTGCTGGCGGACGCCGATGTCGTCGTCGAGAACTTCCGCGTGGGCGTGATGAAGCGCTTCGGCCTCGACTACGCCTCCCTTGCCGACCGCTTTCCGCAACTGGTCTATCTCTCCGTCTCCGCCTACGGGCAGGACGGGCCGATGGCCGACCGGCCCGGTTTCGACCCGGTGCTGCAGGCGGAATTCGGCATGATGTCGCTGACGGGCGAGCCGGACGGGCGGCCGATGCGCCACCCGCTCTCGCTCATCGACACGATGACGGCGCTTTATGCCGCCGCCTCCGTCAATGCAGCGCTGCTCGCGCGGCGCGATACGGGCCGGGGCCAGTATATCGAGCTCGCGCTCGCCGATGTCGCCGTGGCCGCGCTCGGCAATGCGGGCCTCTACTATCTGTGCAGCGGCGAGCCGCCGCCGCGGACCGGCAACAGCCATATCACCTCCACGCCGACCAACCTGTTCCAGGCGGCCGACGGCCCGCTCTACATGGCGCTCGGGACCGACCGGCTGTTCGGCCAACTGTGCCGCGACGTGCTGGACCGGCCGGACCTGCCCGAAGATCCGCGCTTCGCTTCGCCGGCCGCGCGGCTCGCAAACCGGCCGGAGTTGTTCGCCCTCCTGAACGGAATCTTCGGCTCGCAGCCCCGCGAACACTGGCTCTCGAAGATGCGCCACCTGCCGGCCGGGCCCGTGCGAACCGTTGCGGAGGCGCTCGAGTCCGAGGAGGTCGCCCACCGCGGCATGGTGCGCGCCATCGACCATCCCGCTGCGGGGCCGATCCGCATCCTCGGCTCCCCGATTCACTTCAGCGACACACCGGTCCGGGTCGATTCGGCGCCGCCGCCGCTTCACGGCGGCGACACCGACGCCGTGCTGCGCGGCCTCGGCTATGACGACGCCCGGATCGCCTCGCTGCGCGAAAGCGGAACCCTGGGTCGGCCCTGAGCGGCCCGACGGTCCGCCGCCCGCCCGTGCCGCCGCAACGCAACCTCGTCGCCATCGCCTGGATGATCGGCGCTGCAGCGGCTTTCAGCCTGCTGGTCGTTTGCGTCCGGGAACTGTCCGCGACCCTGCCGACGCCGGAAATCCTGTTCTTCCGCTGCCTCTTCACGACGGCCCTGCTGGTTCCCTGGGCATTCCGGGCCGGTTGGGAAGGCGTGCGCACGCGCCGGCCCTGGCCGAACCTCCTGCGCGGCGTCAGCACCTTCGCCGCCATGTCGATGTGGTTCCACGCCATCGGCATGGTGCCGCTTGCCGATGCGGTGGCGATCCAGTCGGCCTATCCACTGTTCACCATCCTGCTGGCCATGCTGCTGTTCGCCGAGCGCCCGGGAATCCGCCGCTGGCTGGCGACGCTCGCAGGCTTCGTCGGCGTGCTGGTGATCGTCCGGCCGGGCTTCCAGGTTATCGGGCTGCCCACGGCCATGCTGCTCGGCGCGGCCGTCTGCTACGCCATCAGCAATATCTGCGTGAAGGCGATGGCGGACACGGAATCGCCGAACAGCATGGTCTTCACGCTGAATTTCCTGCTGCTGGTCTTTTCGGCGGTGCCGACGGCTTTCGTCTGGACGACCCCGGACCTGGCGGCAGTGCCCTGGATCGCCTTGCTCGCCGCTTCGGGCTTCGCCGCCCACATGTGCCTGACGCGCTCCCTCGCGGCCGGCGAATCCGGCGTCGTAATGCCGTTCGACTTCCTCAGGCTGCCCTTCGCGGCGCTGAACGGCCTTCTGCTCTACGGCGAGGTCCCGGATGTCTGGACCATCGTCGGCGGTACTGTCGTTTTCGGAAGCGCGAGCTATATCGCGGTGCGGGAAGCGCGGGTAAGGCGCTGAACGCAACGCGGTTGGAACGGCAGCAGGCGGGCCTCCAATGTTCGAGTCGCTGGGTTTCGAGGAAACGACGCCGCTGGCCGCGTCCGTCCTGCTGGGGCTGGTGCTGGGCCTTTCGTACGGCGCGCTGGCGCAGCGCAGCGCCTTTTGCCTGCGCCGCAGCCTGGTCGGAGAGTGGCGGGACTGCCTGCCGGCGCTGGGCACGTGGGTCATGGCGCTGGCGCTGGCGATTGCCGGGACGCAATCGGTCGTTGCGATGGGCCTTGTGTCCTTCGAGTCGCATCGCTTTCTGGCGCCGGACATTCCGGTCGTGTCCGCGCTGGTGGGCGGCGCGCTGTTCGGGACCGGCATGGTGCTGGCGGGAGGCTGCGTCTCGCGCCTCACCGTGCTCACCGGCAGCGGAAACCTGCGCGCGCTCCTCGTCCTGACCGTCTTCGCCGTCACCGCCCATGCGACGATGAAGGGCGTGCTGGCGCCGCTCCGCGAGACGCTCGGCGCGGCAACCCTCTATGGCGGCGATGCGCCCGCGCTCAACGCCCTGCCGGGCGGCGAAGCCTGGCCGCTTGCGCTCGCGCTTGGCGCAGCGGTCTTCGCAGTGCGCTCCGGTGCGCCGCGCCCGCACCTGGCGATGGCGGGCGCAATCGGGCTGCTGGCGCCGCTCGGCTGGGTCGGCACCGGGTTCCTGCTGCTCGACGACTTCGACCCGATCCCCCTGCAGTCCATGGGGTTCACCGGGCCGATGGCGGACACGCTGTTCTGGACCGTCGCGGCAACGTCCATTCCCGCCGGGTTCGGGGTCGGTCTCGCGGCCGGCGTCCTCGCCGGAAGTCTGGCCGCGGCGCTTGCGGCCGGCGAGTTCCGCTGGGAGAGCCTGGAAGGGCCGCGACAGACCGGGCGCTATCTGGCGGGCGCGGTGCTGATGGGCATGGGCGGCGTGCTGGCGGGAGGCTGCACGGTCGGCGCCGGCCTCTCCGGCGTCTCGACGGCAAGCCTCGCCGCCATGCTCGCGCTTGCCGCCATGGCGGCCTCGGCAAGATTGGCCGGGCGGGTCCTCGCCGGGCGGTAGAACGGTAAGGGGACGGCGGCGTTTCCGTATGGAAGCGGAAACGCCGCCAGCCCGCTCAGCTGAACATGTCGTCCGAAATGGCCGAATACCAGCCGAGCGATTCCTCGTAGGTCGCCTTGCGGACCTCGGCGCTTTCCCCGGTCTGGGAAATGAACCCGTCGGTCTTGGCGATCTTCTCGTCGGTCGCCTCGTAGGACGCCCCGACCTTGACGCCGTCATCGGTGGCGATCAGCGACCAGCAGGTATTGGAGAAGCGCGCCGGATACACCTTCGAGTCGGTGAGCGCCCCGCGCACCGCCATGGCGCAGACCTTCGCCTGGCTGTTGGCGGAGAAGCCGGACTTCGGCATGTCGCCCTGCTGCGAGGCATCGCCCAGCACATGGATGTTCCCGTCCGCCCGGCTCTGCATGGTGTGCGCCACCACCGGCGCCCAGCCGGCATCGTTGGTGATGCCCGCAAGCGCGGCGATGCGCCCGGCCTGCTGCGCGGGGATGACATTGCAGGCATCCACCTTGTTGACCTCGCCGTCGATCACGACCTCCATCGAGGCGGGCCGCACTTCGACCTTGTCGCCGCCGAAATCCGGGCCGATGCGCTCGATCATGCCGGCGTAGTGGCGCTGCCAGCCTTCCTCGAACAGCCCCTGTTTCGAGAATTTGGGCTTGGGATCGACGATCAGGATCTTCGCCGTCGGGTTGGTCTGCTTGAGGACATGGGCCACCATCGAGATGCGCTCATACGGCCCCGGCGGGCAGCGGAACGGGTTCGGCGGCGCGACCATGCAATAGACGCCGCCCTCCGGCATCGCCTCGATCTGGGCCTTGAGCAGCTGGGTCTGGGAGCCGGCCTTGTAGGCGTGCGGCATGCGGTTCTGCTGGGACAGGTCCCATCCCGCAACGGACCCTTCCTTGAAGTCGATGCCCGGCGACAGCACGAGCCGGTCGTAGGAGAGGCTGCCTCCGCCCGCGAGCCCGACAGTCCGCTTGTCGCGGTCCACGGAAACCGCCCAGTCATGGACGACATTGATGCCGTGGTTCGCCGCGAGGGCCCCGTAGCTGTGCCCGATGGAAGCATACTCGCGGAAGCCGCCGATATAGAGGTTCGAGAAGAAGCAGGAATAGTAGGCGCGGGTCGGCTCCACGAGCGTCACGTCCACCGCACCCCTGGAATCCCTGGCGATGTAGCGCGCCGCCGTGGCCCCGCCGGCGCCGCCGCCCACGACCACGACGCGCGGGCGTCCCTGCGCAAGCACTGCCGGGGCCGACAGCGCTGTCGATGCCGCAACAGCCGTTGCGAGGACCTGGCGCCGGCTCAGGCCGTTGTTTCCCTTCCATTGACTCATAACGCCTTCCCCTTGGTTCATGGTTCGTCTCCCGCCCTCCGGAAATGCGCTGCGAGCGCAGCGATTTCTTCATCCGAAAGGCGCCTGGCGACAAGCTGCATGGCGGGATGCACCCGCTTTCCGCGCTTGTAGGCCTGCAAGGCTATCACGAAGTCGTCGTGCGGCCATCCGGTTATCGCGGGAATGCCCTCCTCGCCCCCGTCCGGGCGGTGGCATGTGGTGCATTCGCCCGCGAGATAGGCCCCGTAATCGGGGTCTCCCGTAATGGTGAGAAGTTGCGGGTCGAGGCCGTACTCCTCGGGCGTGGCGGTCGGCTCGGCCGCCGGACGGTCCGGTCCGCCGCCGGAAGAGAGCCTGAGCCACGCCAGCAGGTCCGCCCGGTCGGTCGCCTCCTTCATGCCCGCGTAACTCATGCGCGAACGCGGCACCAGCGCGCGCGGCTCGGACAGGAACCCGTCGAGCGCGGCGGCGGTCCAGACAAGGCCGCCCGCCCCCGCAGCCTTCATGGCGGGAGAGTAGCGAAACCCTTCGAGCGACCCGGCCGCGCGCCCGAACACATCGTTCAGATGCGGGCCGATCCTGTGCGCCGCGCCGTCTCCGACCTGGTGGCAGCGCTTGCACTGGGCGTAAAGCGCCTTGCCGCGCTCCGCGTCCGCGCTCCATGCGCCCCCGGCCGGAACAAGCGCCAGCAAGGCGGCCGCCAGCGCCGCGAACGCGGCCCTAGCCGACGGCGACTTTCCTGCTGAGGCTGTAGACCGAGCCGTCATCGTCCACCCATTCGAATTCCAGAAGTCCGGACGCCGGGACGGCCATCTCGAACTCGATATAAGGATCGGCCGAGACCGCCGGCTCCAGATCGACGGAGAGCGCTTCCTCGCCGTTGTAACGGACCCGGAAGCGGTTGACGATCTGCCGGGGCACGATGTTTCCGTCGCGGTCGCGTTGCAGCCCCGTGTGCATGGGATGCGTTATCCGGGTCCGGACCTTGAAGGGCGCGCCCGCTTCCACCGACTTCGGCACTCTTATGCGCGGCCTGGGTTTCGCCATGCTCGGGCCCTCACGCGCAGCCGCCGACCGTCACCGCGACCGCGCGGGAGGTCCTGCGAAACGTGCCGTCCGCCATCTCCGCCACGGCGATCACGTTCTGGCTCTTCGCCAGCCGGATCCGGATCGTGGCCGCGGGCGGCACCAGCGGCCCGAAGGAGAATGCCGCGACGCGGGGATACGGGTTTCCGTCGGTGAACAGCGCGATGCGCCGGGCGCCCTCCGCAACGACCCGGATGGGCACGGCGCCGCCATTGTCCGCGATCTCCGGCACTTCAAGCCGCAGGCCGGCTTCGAGCGTCCTCGCTCCCCCCGTGAATGCCGCGATGGCCTGCGACACGCCGTTCGAAGCCCAGGCCTCGCCGGCAGGCACCATCGCCGCCGCCGCGGCCGCACCGCCAAACCGCAATACATCCCTGCGTGTCGGAGCCATTGCGGAACCTTTATCCAGTCGCCGGACTGCCGGCGATATGGCTATTGGCGGCACCCCTCGTCAAGCCCCGGCGGTCGGTAGTGGGTCAGTTTGAATTCTTCAGACGAAATTCGAGGTAAGCCCTAACAGCGTTCTTGAGGTCGGCCGTCACCTTGGCGAGATTCGAGTCCGGCCGGATGCGAATGTCGTGGCGCGGTTCTCCCGATGGCGAGCAGCGCAGAAGTTCCAGCAGGCGCTCGATGCGCCCTTGGTCGAGTTCGTCCAGATCGAAGTCTTAATGGCGCTCGACGCGCCGACACCGGCTGAGCTTGTCACTGATAACCGGATCGCTATTCCCGCGTTTCGCCTTCAACCAAAGGCGGAAGGCGCTTTCGGTGGCTTCGTTCATTCCCTGTCCTTCCTGCCTTCCTTCAACAGCACCTTGCCGACGCCGAGAACGATGATGAGCGCCAGGCTGCCGAACGCGAGGCCGACGCCGCGCCAGATTGCTGCCCACTTGTCCGCGCGGGCTTCCTCGCGCTCCATCGCCTCGACCGCCTCGATCACGTCCGGCTCCTGCCAGTCCGCCTCTGTCATGCGGGCGACGGACGTGCATACCGCGCCGCGCTGTTCGGCCTCGGCCTTCGCCAGCCGCGCATCCTCGGCGGCACGCGGGCCGGCGAACATTTCCCGGACGCGCTCATGCTCGGCGTCGGGGAAATGGCGGATGAAGTGGAAGGTTGGTGTCGTCATGTCATGCTCCTTCCCGCTCATTCGTTGTCTCCCAAGGCGAGCGACACCATCTAGACGCCCGGCGCGGCACACTTCCTGTGCTACCATGAAGCGGCTCCAAACTGTCCGGGGGAGTGCGGAGTCTTCCCGCGGAGATCCGATCATGCCGGAGTTCATCGGCGCAAACGAATCCGCGATCCGGCTCGGCTTCTTCCTTGGCATATTCGTCCTCGTCGCGCTCTGGGAGCTGGCGGGGCCGCGCCGGACGCCCTCGCGGCCCCGCTGGCTGCGCTGGTACGGCAATATCGGCATCACCGTCCTCAACACCCTGGCGGTCAGGCTTGCCGTCCCCCTGGCTCCGGTCGCGTTGGCCGTCATCGCCGCAGACCGGGGCTGGGGCGTTCTCAACCTGGTCGAGCTGCCGTTCTGGCTGGCAATCGTGCTGACGGTCCTCCTGCTCGACCTCGTCATCTATCTCCAGCACGTGATGTTCCACGCCGTGCCCGCGCTCTGGCGGCTGCACCGCATGCACCACGCCGACCTCGATTTCGATGTCACCACCGGCTTCCGGTTCCACACGATCGAGATCGTCCTGTCGGTGCTGCTGAAGCTCGCCGCGGTGCTCGTCATCGGCGCGCCCGCCGCGGCCGTCGTCATTTTCGAGGTCCTGCTGAACGGCACCTCCATGTTCAACCACGGCAATGTGCGCCTTCCGCCGGGCGTTGACCGCCTGCTGCGCTGGATCGTCGTCACGCCGGACATGCACCGCGTGCACCATTCCGACATTCCCGCCGAGACCAACAGCAATTTCGGCTTCAACCTTCCCTGGTGGGACCGCCTGTTCGGCACCTACAGGGCGCAGCCGGGACTCGGGCACGAGGACATGACCATCGGCCTCGATGTCTTCCGCGAACCCGGATTTCTCACCGCGAGCGTCGTCCGGCCAAGTTTAGCAATCGGCTGGGTGTTGGCGGTGGCGGGTTTTGTATTTCGGTTTGAGGGCGCAGGGGTATGGGTTGCGCCTGAGGCGCGGTTCCTGCCGGGGGATGTTTC
>JAJDVH010000266.1 GCA_022826185.1 Alphaproteobacteria bacterium | reverse complement strand
TCCATTCCAACTGGAACGACTGCATTTGGCGGGTAGCGTCGGGCCTTGACCTCATTCGTCACCCCGGCCCCCGAGCCGGGGTCCATCCATGACTCTCGATGCCGCCGCTGCCGGTGGAGAGCCGGCTCAACCGCTGAGGCTGCCGCCAGAACCGAGGCTGGCCCCCGGCTCGGGGGCCGGGGTGACGGTTAAGGCTATACAAACGACACTGTTTCAAGCCGAATGGATCGTGCTCTAACGCCGCCGGGTGCAGCCCCGGAACCGGATTCCTGCAGAGGCGATGCCGGCTGGGGGCGTGCGGCGCGAAGCCACCTAAGACAGATGCGTGAAGCCGGTGGCCGGGGTGCGCCGGCCTTCAATCCAGGTCGCGGGCCCGCTCGCGGAGGACGAATTTCTGCACCTTGCCGGTGGAGGTCTTGGGCAGGGGGCCGAAGACGACGCGGCGCGGGGCCTTGAAACGGGCCATATTGTCCCGGCAGAAGGCGATGACCTCCGCTTCCGTCGCTTCTGCGCCGGAAAGCGTCTCGACGAAGGCGCAGGGGGTCTCGCCCCATTTCTCGTCCGGCCTGGCGACCACCGCGGCTTCGAGCACGGCCGGATGCCGGTAGAGAACCTGCTCCACCTCGACGGAGGAGATGTTCTCGCCGCCCGAGATGATGATGTCCTTGGAGCGGTCCTTGAGCGCGATGTAGCCGTCATCGTGCATGACGCCGAGATCGCCGGTGTGGAACCAGCCGCCGGCGAACGCCTCGGCGCTGGCGTCCTCGTTCTTGAGATAGCCCTTCATCACGACATTGCCGCGCATCATCACCTCGCCGATGGTCTGACCGTCGCGGGGCGTTTCCGCCATCGTCTCGGGGTCCATGACGGTGAGGCCTTCGAGCACGGGATAGCGAACGCCCTGCCGGGCCTTCATCGCCGCGCGTTCGGCGCCGGGCAGCGCGTCCCAATCCGTGTTCCAGGCCGACACCACGGCCGGCCCGTAGCATTCCGTCAGGCCGTAGGTGTGGGTGATGTCGAAGCCCATCGCCTCCATGCCCTCCAGCGTCGACGGAGGCGGCGGCGCGGCGGCGGTCATCACCTGGACGCGGTGGGCGAAGCTCCGGCGTTCGTCCTCCGGCGCGTGCAGCAGCATGTTGAGCACGATCGGGGCGCCGCAGAAATGCGACACGCCTTCGTCCGCAATCGCGTCGAAAATCCGTCCGGCCTCCACCCGGCGCAGGCACACATGCGTGCCGGCCTGGGCGGTGACCGTCCAGGGAAAACACCAGCCGTTGCAGTGGAACATCGGCAGCGTCCAGAGATAGACCGGATGGAGCTGCATCTGCCAGGCCATCGTGTTCCCGGTCGCATTCAGCCAGGCGCCGCGATGGTGATAGACCACGCCCTTCGGATTGCCGGTCGTGCCGGAGGTATAGTTCAGCGAGATCGCGTCCCACTCGTCCGCCGGCGGCGCATAGGCGCAGTCCGGATCCCCCTCCGCCAGCAGCGCTTCGTAGTCGAGGCTGCCGATCCGGTCTCCCGGTCCGTCATATTCCGGGTCGTCGATATCGACCGTCAGGATCTCCCGCCCGAGTTGCGCCAGCGCCTGCCGGATGGTGCCGGAGAGTTCCCGGTCGACGAATATCGCTTTCGCCTCGCCATGCTCAAGCATGAAGGCGATGGCCGCGGCATCGAGGCGGATGTTCAGCGTGTTCAGCACGGCGCCCGTCATCGGCACGCCGTAATGGCATTCCAGCATTTCCGGCGTGTTCGCGGCCATGACGGCCACGGTATCGCCCTTGCCGATGCCCCGCCGGGCAAGGGCGTCCGCCAGCCTGTGGCAGCGCCGGCGCGTTTCGCTCCAGGTAAAGCGGCGCGCGCCATGCACGACCGAAGGACGGTCCGGGAAAATCCAGGCTGTGCGTTGCAGGAAGGAAAGCGGCGTCAGCGGCTCGTAATTTGCCGCCTGCCGGTCGAGCCCCCGGTCATAGGCGCCCATGTCCGGACTAGTATCCCTCGCGCTCCAGACGCTTGCGCATCAGTTTGCGATGGCGGCGGACAGCCTCGGCCTGCTCTCTGGCCCGCTTCTCGGAAGGTTTTTCATAGGATCGGCGAAGCTTCATCTCCCGAAAGATGCCTTCGCGCTGCATTTTCTTTTTCAGCGCCCTGAGCGCTTGATCGACATTGTTGTCACGAACGGTAACATGCACGGGTGCTCGGTGCTCCTTCTGGCGGTGGCTGCGAGGGGCGGGTTTATAGCACGGAGGACGGGAATGCAGAAGGGCGGATCGGCATATGCCGGCCTCCTGCCCTCGGGGCCGGCGCATCGTGGTTGACCCGGAGGGCAGGGAGCTGTTGCGCGAGCGCGTGGTGGAGGCGGCATTGCCTCACATCGCCTTCGACGGCTGGACCATGGCCGCGCTGCGTGCGGGCGCGGGAGCCGCCGGCCTCGACGAAAGCGAGGCGGCGGTGCTTTTCCCTCGCGGGCCGATGGAAGCGATAGAAGTGCATATGGCGCTTGCCGACCGGCGGATGATCGAAGAGGTGTCGGCGCTGGACCCGGCCCCGGCCGGCGCGGCGGCCACCGTCCGGGCTGCGGTTCGCACGCGGCTGGAGCAGAACGCGCCGCACAGGGAGGCCATCCGGCGCGCGGCGGCGCGGCTGTCGCTGCCCCACAATGCGCCGCTGGCGCTCAGGTCCCTTTACCGGACGGTGGATGCGATCTGGCTGCTCGCGGACGACCGGAGCACGGACTTCAGCTACTACACCAAGCGCGCCACGCTGGCGGGCATATATGCGGCGGTCCTGCAGGTCTGGCTGAACGACCGGTCGGAGGGGCTGGAGGCCACCTGGGCGTTCCTCGACCGCCGGCTCGAGGATGTGGCGCGCATCGCCAGGGCGCGGGCGCGGCTGCAGCGGTGCGGCGGGCGGCTGCCCCGCTTCCGGGCCTTTTCACCGCGTTTTCGGTGAGAGGCGTGTGACATGGCCCATCTTGCGGCCGGGCCGGACATCGCGTTTGCCGTACAGATGGAGATTGGCCCCCGGCTCGGCGAGCAGTTCCGGCCAGGCATGAACATCGTCTCCGAGCAGGTTGACCATCTCGGCATCGCTGTGTCGGGCCGGGTCCGCGAGCGGTAGCCCGGCGACGGCGCGGACGAACTGTTCGAACTGGTCGGTCCCGCAGGCATCCTGCGTCCAGTGGCCTGAATTGTGGGGCCGCGGCGCAATCTCGTTCGCCAGCAGCCTGCCGTCGCGGGTGACGAAGAACTCGACCGCAAGCAGTCCGACGAGGTCGAGCGCTTCCGCCGCGCGCGCCGTCAGGGCCTGCGCTTCCGCCGCCAGGGAAGCCGGAACCGGTGCCGGCACTGTCGTCCGTCTCAGGATGCCGTCGCGATGGATATTCCGCCCAACATCGAAGACGGCGATGGAACCGTCCTTCCCCCGCGCCGCAATTGCCGACACCTCGGTCGAGAAGTCGACGAACGCTTCGACGATGCCGCGTTCGGCGCCGAACGCGCTCCAGACCGCTCCGGCGTCGAAATCCCTGTCCAACCTGAATTGCCCCTTCCCGTCATAGCCGAGCCTCGCCGTCTTCAGGATGCCGGGGCAGGGCGCGCGCTTGAGGTCCTCGGCCGAGCGGACTTCGACCCAGGAAGACGTCTCCAGCCCGATGCGGTTCAGGAAACGCTTCTCCACGGCGCGGTCCTGACTGGTCCGCAGCGCCTCCCATCCGGGCCTGACCGGCACGCTCGCGGCCACCCGGGCCACGGCGTCGTGCGGGACGTTCTCGAACTCGAAGGTCGCCACGTCTATGGATGCCCCGAACGCATCCAGCGCTGCCCGGTCGGCGTAGTCCGCAATCGTGGCCGCCGCCGACACCTCGACCGCAGGACTCTCGGCCTCCGGGCAGAAGATGTGGCAGCGGTAGCCCAGGCGCGCAGCCGCAAGGGCCGTCATGCGCCCCAATTGGCCGCCGCCGAAAATGCCGATGGCGCCGCCCGGAGGAATTGGGCTCATTCAGGAATTTCGGCGACCGCCGCGGTTTGCCGGTCCCGCCATTCCTGGAGCCTTCCGGCAAGGGCCCCATCGGAAAGTGCAACGACGCCGGCGGCAAGCAACGCGGCATTGACCGCGCCGGCCTCGCCTATCGCGAGCGTGCCGACCGGCACTCCGGCAGGCATCTGCACGATGGAGAGCAGGCTGTCGAGGCCGGAAAGCGCCCGGCTCGGCATCGGCACGCCGAACACCGGCAGGATCGTCATGGAGGCCACCATGCCGGGCAGGTGCGCGGCGCCGCCGGCGCCCGCAATCACGGCCATCAGGCCGCGGTCGCGGGCCGAGCGGGCATAGTCGTACAGGCGGTCGGGCGTCCTGTGCGCGGAGACGATGCGCGCCTCGTAGGGCAGTTCGAGCGCGTCCAGCGTCTCCGCAGCCCGCTGGAGAACCCCCCAGTCCGACTGGCTGCCCATGACGATACCGATGCGGACGGCAGCCTCGCCCATGATTCAGCCCCTCTCATTGTCTGGAATCCGCCAACGGCGCGCCGGCATCGGGGAAACCGCTCAGGCAATCAGGTCCGGATGACCTTGCGCCTCCAGCCTCGCAATCATGTCCCGTAGCCACAACTTTCGTTTCTTCAGCCGCTGAACCTGCAATTGGTCGAATGGCGCTTTCTCGGTGAGTGCGGCGATGGCGTAGTCAAGATCTGCATGTTCGGAACGCAACGCTTCGAGCCTTGCGGCCTTCGCGTCGTCTTCCGTCGGACTGGACATTCAACCTATGCTCCGTCTCTCTATCCACTATAGCAGAGGCGGTAGCGGTGAGCGAGATACGGCGCATTGGAATCCTCACGAGCGGCGGCGACTGCGCCGGGCTGAATGCTGCCGTCAGGGCCGTGACGCTGCACGCAAGCGGAAACCGCGGCTGGACCGTTGTCGGCATCCAGAAGGGCACGCTCGGCCTGTTGTCGAGGCCCCTGCAATACGAGGTGCTGGACCCGAACCGCTTTACCGGCGAGCTGCTTCGCCGGGGCGGAACGGTGCTCGGCACGACCAACAAGGGCGACGCTTTCGACTACCCGATGCCGGACGGCTCCAGGATCGACAGGTCCGGGGAGATCATCGAGGGCTACCGGCAGCTCGGGCTGGACGCGCTGATCGGAATCGGCGGCGACGGGAGCTTTGCGATCCTGCGCCGGCTGGCCCAGCAGGGCGGCATCCGCCTGGTCGGCATCCCGAAGACCATCGACAACGATGTGGGTTCGACGGAGACGGCGGTCGGCCACGCCAGCGCGGTTGCGGCGGCCACCGAGGCGCTCGACCATCTGCAGCCGACGGCGGCCAGCCACGACAGGGTGATGGTGCTGGAGGTGATGGGGCGGGACGCCGGCCACATCGCGCTCTCGGCAGGCATCGCCGGCGGGGCGGACGCGATCCTGATACCGGAGATTCCTGCGGACCTCGCGCATGTCGCCGCGAAGATACAGGCGTTGAAGGCGCATGGACGCAATTTCGCGCTCGTGGTGGTCGCGGAGGCCGTGCGCACCGAGACGGGCGAGGCCATGCGCCAGGCCGCCGGCGAGACGGCGAGCTATGGCGGTATCGGGCAGTGGGTGGCGGCGCGGCTGGAGGAAATGACCGGCGCGGAGACGCGCGTTGCGGTGCTGGGCCATATTCAGCGCGGCGGCACACCGATCGCGCAGGACCGGCTTATCGCATCCGCATTCGGCGTCCACGCGGTGGACGTTCTGGCCGAGGGACGTCACGACCGGCTGGTGGCATGGCGCAACCGGACCGTCATCGACGTGCCGCTGGAGGATGCGATCAGGACCTACGCCGCCGTCGATCTGGAGGGCCCGCTGGTGCATACCGCGCGTTCGCTCGGCATCTCCTTGGGCGACGGCGTCGCTATGACCTGAGCCGCTCGTTCTCCGGGTCGTGCGGGGACTCCGGTATGACGCGGGCCGGCCGGCGGCTGCCGAGGATGTCGATGGCGAGCTCCGTGCCGGGCGCAGAGGCGTCCGGGAGCACATAGGCCAGCGCCAGGCTCCGTCCGACCGTATGCCCGTAAACGCCCGAGGTTGCCCGGCCGACCATCTGTCCGTTCAGGTAGAGCGGCTCGTTGCCCCAGGGGTCGGCACCGTCCGCGTCCACTTCGAGCGTCACGAAGGCCTGCGGCACGCCTTCCTCCCGCTGCCGGATGAGCGCGTCGCGACCGATGAAGTCCGGCTTGTTCAGCGCGACGAAACGGTCAAGCCCGGCTTCGAAGGCGGAGTATTCGGTGGTCAGGTCCAAGCCCCACATGCGGTAGGACTTCTCGACCCGGAGCGATTCCATCGCCCGCATGCCCACGCCGCCGATGCCGAAGTCCGCGCCGGCCGCCATGAGCGCGTCGTAGAGCCCGGTCTGGTATTCGATGGGGTGGTGCAGTTCCCACCCGAGCTCACCCACGAAATTGACCCTGAGCGCGCGCACCGGCGCCATGCCGACGCGGATATGCCGGCCGGTAAGCCAGGGAAACGCCTCGTTCGACAGATCGGTTTCGGTCAGCGACTGCAGCACCGTGCGGGCGTGCGGACCGACCAGCACCAGCACCCCGTGGCGCCCGGTGATGTTGTCGAGACCGACCGAGCCGTCGCCCGGCAGGGCCTTGGCGAGATAGTCGTGGTCGTAGCGCTCGGCGGCGCCCGAAGACACCAGGTAGAACTCTTCCGGGCCGTCGCGCATGATCGAGAATTCCGAGCGCACGCCGCCGGTCGAGGTCAGCGCATGGCCGAGGCGGAGCGCGCCCGTCCTCTTCGGCATCCGGTTCGCGAGCAGGCCGTCGAGGAAGGTCTCCGCGCCGGGACCCGAAACCCGGAACTTGGAGAAGCTGGTGATGTCGATGAGGCCGACCCGTTCGCGCGCGCGCCGGCATTCCTCGCCGACAGGACCGAACCAGTTGGTGCGCCGGAAGCTCCACTCGTCGCGCGCCGGAACGCCCGCCGGCGCAAACCAGTTGGGCCGCTCCCACCCGTAGCGCTGCCCGAACACGGCGCGGGCCGCCTCGTGCCGGCTGTGGACGGGGCTCGTCTTCGCCGGCCGCGCCGCCGGGCGCTCCTCGTCGGGATAGTGGACGGTGAAGACGTTGCGGTAGGCCTCCTCGTTCTTTTCGACCGCATAGCTCTTGTTGGCGTAGGCGCCGAACCGGCGCGGGTCCACGGCGATCAGGTCTATCGGCGGCTCCCCGCCATCCATCCATTCCGCCAGGAAGCGACCGGCGCCGCCCGCAGCGGTGACGCCGAAGCTGAAGCCCTCGGCGAGCCAGAAGTTCCTGAGGCCGTATGCCGGGCCGATCAGCGGGTTGCCGTCGGGCGTGTAGGGAATGGCGCCGTTCACAACATCCTTGATGCCGGCTTCGCCGAAGATCGGCACGCGGTTGATGGCGGCTTCGATATGGGGCTCCAGCCGGTCCAGGTCGCCGGGAAACAGCTCCTGGCCGAAATCGTCCGGCACGCCGTCCACGAAGCAGGCCGGCGCGCCCACCTCATAGGGGCCGAGAATCAGGCCGTCGCGCTCCTCGCGCAGATAGTATGAGGCGTCGCTCTCGCGCAGAACCGGCATCTCCGGCAGGCCCTCGGCATGGCGGGCGGTCAGCGCAGGATGGGCGTCGGTCACGATATACTGGTGTTCCACCGGGATGACCGGCGCGTCGAGCCCGACCATCGCCAGAGTCTGGCGGCACCAGGAGCCCGTTGCGGTCACCACATGCTCGGCGGTGATCTCGCCCTTGTCGGTGACGACCCGCCACCCGCCGTCAGGCTCCGGCCGGATGTCCACGACCCTGGTGTGCCGGTTGATCTCCGCGCCCCCGGCCCGCGCACCCGTTGCGAGCGCATTGGTCAGGTCGACCGGGGCCACATGGCCGTCATGCGGGTGGAAGAGGGCGCCGACCAGTCCCTGCGTATTCGCCAGCGGCCACAATGCCCGGATCTCGTCGGGGCCGATCATCTCGAACGGCACCCCGATGGTGTTCGCGGTGCCGCAATATTTCCGGTATTCGTCCATGCGGTCGCGGTTGGTCGCGAGCCTGAGATTGCCGGTGACGTGGAAGCTCACATCCTGGCCCGTCTCGGCTTCGAGCGTCTTGTAGAGGTCCACCGAGTATTTGTGGATCTGCCCGACGCTGTAGCTCATGTTGAAGAGCGGCAGCAGGCCCGCCGCATGCCAGGTGGAGCCCGCCGTCAGTTCGGACTTCTCCAGCAGCACGGTATCCGACCAGCCAAGCTTCGCGAGGTGGTAGGCGATCGAGACGCCAACGCAACCGCCGCCGATGACCACGGCCCGGGCATGAGTGCGCATGGATTGGGCTCCTTCCCTCGCTGGCTCCCGGAACCTGCCGCAAGGCCGCGCCCGCGAGCGTTCCATTCGCGACATCGAATATGCCTCTCACGACAGGCTGTCGCATAGGGGAAACTCTTGGTCGCGCGCGGACCGCAAGCAGGCTTTGCGGCGCGGGACCTTGCCCCGCATGAAGATCGACGGCTTCTCAATCGAGACGACGCCGGGCGGCGCCCGCAAGGTCGACTCGTTCGCGGCGCTCCTGCCCCAGGGCACGCGCGTCTTCATCACGCATCTTCCGAACGGCGCGCTCGACGATGTCGTCCGGACGGCGGCGCGCCTGGCGGGCGCGGGCATGGCGCCCGTCCCGCATATCGGCGCCCGCCATCTCGGGAGCCGGCACACGCTCGACCGGCATCTGGACGCCCTGCATTCGGTCGGCGCGCGGGAAGCCCTGCTGGTCGGCGGCGACCGCGGCGAGCCGCTCGGTCCCTTCTGCGGGGCGGGAGACCTGATCGGGCCGGCGGCCGGAAGGTTCCGGCGGCTCTATTTCGCCGGCCACCCGGAGGAAGAGCGGGATGCTGCGTTGCTGGCGAAGGTCGAAAGCGCGCGCGCGGCCGGCGCGGATGCGGCGGTGGTCACGCAGTTCGTGTTCGAGTCCGAAGCCGTGCTGGCCTGGGAAGGGCGGATGGCGCGCCTCGGCAATACGGCTCCGATCCGGGTTGGCCTGCCGGGCGTGGCCAGCCCCGGCGCACTGTTGAAGTATGCGAAGGCATGCGGCGTCAGGCGCTCGATCCGCGGACTGTGGCGCGACGCCCGCCTGCTGAGGATGGCCGGACGCTGGACCCCGGCGGCGCTGATAGACGATCTTCGCCTTTCGCCCCCGTCCGTCGAAGGGCTGCACTTCTTCCCGTTCGGAGGATTTGCAGAGACCGCAGCCTATCTGGCGGAGGCGGGGCAGGTCCCGTCGGAAAGGCGGTGGAACCAGTCGTAGGCGGTATGGCGCGCCCGGCCCGACGGGAAACACCGGCGCCCGCCAGTTCGAGCGGTTCATGATGTTCGAGCCGCAACCGCCCCGCATCGCGGCGGACACAGACGACGATCAATCGCTGCTTGGCCACCCATCCGGTTGCTCCGGCGGCCGGCGCCGTCGTCGGACCCGGGCCGTTGCTGACAGTGAATGTCATGTTATATATTAACGTTCAGTGCGCGGTTGGGGAGCCTTTCGCAAGGGAAGGCCGTCGGAGGAACGTCGATGCGTAACATAGCCGGCTTTGTGAGAATGGCGGCCATCGGGCTGCCGTTCCTGTTCGCCGTTTCGGCGGCCGAGGCGCAGTCGGGGCCGCCCACGGCGGAAGAGCTGGCCGCGCAGATCAACGCGCTGAAGCAGGATTACGAAAAGCGCATTGCGGCGCTGGAGGCCCAGATTGCCGCGATGAAGGCCAAACCCCCGGCCGCAGCCGGGAAAGCCGCCCCGGCGGCCCGTATCTCCAGGCGGACCGGCGACAACAGCTTCAATCCGGCCATCGGCATCGTTCTGAACGCCATGTACTCGGAATATTCCGAGGACAGCTCCGGCCTTCCGGGGTTCCAGCTCGGCCACGAGTCCGAGCGTCCCGACGAGGGGCTCGCCCTCGGCCACAGCGAGCTCACGATGTCGGGCAATGTCGATGACAAGTTCCGCGGGAACCTGACACTCGGCCTCGGCGCCCATGAAAACGAGACGGAGATCGAGCTTGAGGAGGCCTATATCCAGACCCTGGCCGGCTCGGGCATGCCGGACGGGGTCCGGCTCAAGGCGGGCCGGGCGCTCTGGACCTTCGGCTACCTGAATGAGCAGCACGCGCACGCCGACGATTTCAGCGACCGGCCGCTTCCCTACCGGGCGTTCCTGGACGGCTCTTACAACGATGACGGCGCCGAGCTTTCCATCGTGCTGCCGGGCGATCTCTACAAGGAGATCGGCGGCGGCGTCTTCCGCGGCGGCGACATGCCCTTCGGCGGCTCCGAGACCGGCCGCGAGGCCTATTCCGCCTATGTGCGGCTGGGCGGCGATCTGACCGCCGATTCCGCGCTGCGGGTCGGCGCCTACGTGCTGGACGGCGAGGCCGTGAACCGGGCGGGCGGCGATCCGCACGGGCATGAGGAGGAGGGGGAGCATGCGGAAGGAGAGGAAGAGGAGGAAGGACATGAGGAGGAGCATGCCGAATACTTCTCCAACGGCTCGTTCGCAGGCGATACAAGGCTTTTCGGCGTCGATTTCCGCTACACCTACGCGCCGACGGGCAATGCGCGGGAGCGGGAGCTGATCCTTCAGGGCGAGTATTTCCGCCGCAGCGAGGCGGGCGATTACACGCTGACGGAGGAACACTGCGCAGACCCTGGGGACGAAAACGAAGACGGCGTAATTGACGGCGGCGAGACTGCCCACGGCCATGACGTCTGCGAAATGGAGGCTGAAACCGCGCGCCTCAACGGCGACGCCAGCGGCTGGTATGCCCAGGCGGTGTACAAGTTCATGCCGCGCTGGCGGGCCGGCATCCGCTATGCCCGCCTCACGCCGCCGGACGATGCCGAGCTGGAGGACGACGATCTCTCCACGGTCAGCGCCATGCTGGACTGGACCAACAGCGAGTTCGGGCGCGTCCGCTTCCAGTACAACCGCGAATCCTTCGGGGAGGAGCGCGACGACCAGTTCATCCTGCAATATGTCATGAGCCTCGGCGCCCACGGCGCCCACAGCTTCTGAGCCGTTGGGATGAAGCGGACGGTTCTGGCGGCTGCGTTCGCGGCCGCATTACTGTCGCCGGCGGCGGCGGATGCGGAAGTCCGGATCCTCGCCTGCGAACCGGAATGGGCGGCGCTGGCGGAGGAAATCGGCGGCGAGGACGTCACCGTCCATTCGGCGACCCACGGCCGGCAGGATGCGCACTACATACGCGCCCGCCCCAGCCTGATCGCGAAGGTGCGCCGCGCAAAAATACTGTTCTGCTCCGGCGCGGACCTCGAAACCGGCTGGCTGCCGGTGCTTCTGGAACGGGGCGGGGGGCGCATCGTCCAGCCCGGCCAGCCGGGGCACATCATGGCGGCGGACCATGTCCAGGTGCTGGAGCGGCCCGAGGTCGTGGACCGCAGCCTGGGAGACATCCATCCGGGCGGGAATCCGCATGTCCATCTCGACCCGCGCAATATCGCCGTCCTTGCGGAGGTGCTGGCGGGGCGGCTGGAGCAAGTGGACCCGGAGCGCGCGGACGCCTACCGGCAGCGCCTGGCGTCCTTCCAGGCCCGCTGGGCCGACGCCATGGCCGGCTGGCGGGAGCGCGCGGCGGCACTGCGCGGCATGAAGGTGATCGTCTATCACAAGGCCTGGGTCTATCTGCTGCGCTGGGCGGAACTGGACCGGGTTGCGGTGCTGGAGCGGGTTTCGGGCGTTCCGCCGACAGCGTCGCATCTCGTCGAGGTTCTGCAGCAGGTGCGGAACAGCGGCGCCAGGGCCATTCTACGCGCGCCCTTCGATCCCGATGACGCTTCGGAGTGGCTCTCCGGGAAAACAGGAATTCCCGCGGTCGAGCTGCCGTTCACGGTCGGCGGCCGCCCGGAGGCGACCGACCTCTTCTCATTGTTCGACAGCACGCTGGCCCTGCTGGAGGAGGCCCGGGATCGATCCTGACCTGCTCGATATCCTGGCGCCGGGGCTGGTCGTCGGGCTGGTGGTCGCGGCGGCCCACGCGCCGCTGGGTATCGAGGTTCTCAAGCGCGGGATCGTGTTCATCGACCTGGCGACCGCGCAGGTTGTCGGGCTCGCCGTCATCCTGCTCGACCTCTGGCTGGAGGAACCGTCCTGGATCGTGAAACAGGGCGCGGCTTTCGCGGCCGGCATAGCCATCGCGCTGTTCTTCCGCTGGGTCGAACGCAAATCGCCGGACGAGCAGGAGGCGGTGATCGGCAGCAGCTTCATCGTCGCCGCCTCGGTGGCGCTGCTGGCGCTTGCCAACGACCCCCATGGCGGCGAGGCGCTGCGCCATGTGCTTTCCGGCCAGATCCTGTTCGCGTCCTGGCGCGACATTGCGGCTTTCCTGCCGATATACGGCCTCTTCGCCGTTCTCTGGCTCGCCGCGCCGCGTCTGCGCGCCGGCGTGGGCTTCTTCGTCCTGTTCGCCCTTGTCGTCACGGCCTCGATGCAACTGGTCGGCGTCTATCTGGTGTTTGCAAGCCTCATCCTTCCGGCTCTCGCGGCCCGCTCCGGCAAGGGGTACGTCCACAGGCGGGCCTTCGCGAGCGGCGGCGTCGCCGTGGTCGCGGCGATCGTGATATCCGCGTTCGCCGATCTTCCCGCCGGCCCCTTCCTCGTCGTGTGCTTTGCCGTGTCGGCGCTCGCCGTGCGGCTGCTCTACCGAAGGGAAGCGCCCCTGGCGTCAGACTGACGCTTCCCGGCCGGTCCGGCCGGCGGGCGCTGCTTGGTATGATACCGGCGGCAGTTGATTTGGAACCCGTACCACCAGCCGGGGAAGCCTCCTCCCCCGCTTGCGGGCTACCGCATGCACACATCTCGTCCCTGCTTGTATCCAGCGTGCTCGCGGTCCCGGTTACTGCCCGCTCTGCGCTCTCTTTCGTCGCCCCGGCCCCGATCCGGGACCATGACCCGCGCCACCGCCGCAGCCGGTGGAGAGCAGGCTCAACCGCTGAAACTGCCACCAGGACCGGAGCTGGGCCCCGGATCCCCCGCCTGCGCGGGGGCAGGCGAGTCCGGGGCGACGGTTGGAGGCGTGTGTTGCGAAGTCACCGGACCGAGATGTGTGATACCAACGGCCTCGACTTGGGACTCATACCAAGGTGCGTAATTCAGGACTCATGTTGAGGGCGTTTGATCTCTCCCCTCCCGCTTGCGGGAGGGGTCGGGGGAGGGCCTCTCGGCGGGGTACAGACCGGATAGATAGGTAACAGATTGGACCGGATAGATGGGTGACAGGTTATGGCATGGCCGGGAGGTGGCTTATGCCGGTACAGACCTTTGCCGGGCTTCGCCCGCCGTTTCCG
>JAJDVH010000060.1 GCA_022826185.1 Alphaproteobacteria bacterium | reverse complement strand
TGCCTCCTTCCAGGCAAAGGGCGGGACAGGGGTGTCCCTGTTTTGCGCGCGTTTCGCGTGCGGGCGCGGGCGGGTGTCGGCGCCGGCGCGGTTCGCGCACCTGATTGCGCGCGCGAGACGGCGCACGCACCTCTCGCGCTTGCTCACGCCGGGGGTTTTTTCGGCCCCCAGCCGGTCGCTTTCTGCAGAAACGCCGAAAGGCGGCCCCGGAAGCCGCCTCTCTCTACTTTCATCATACACCATACCGCCAAATGTCAAGCCCGGCCGGGAACAAAAAATGAAAACACCGGAGATTTTCACGGAATGCCGGCGGAAACGCGGCCCGGCCCGCTAATCCCCCCGGCGTCCTGCCGGCCAGAGCATTCGGGCAAGCAGCGCTGCGCCGATTACCACTGCGAACAGGCGTCCGGTGTGGTGCGTCGCCACGAAGGCGACGTCGATATCGAGCGACAACGCGATCAGGTTCATCTCGGCGAAGCCGCCGGGCGTATAGGCCAGGTGGACGGCCTTGAAATCGAAGCCCCCCAATGCCGCAACCGCCCCGGCGACCAGGAACGCCAGCGCCAGGAACGCCGCGTAATACATGGCCGCGGCCGCCACGGTGCGTCCGAGCTCGCGCGGCCGCACGCCGACGAAACGGGCGCCCGCGCCGCAACCGATGAACACCTGGGCCGCGGCCAGCAGTTCCGTCGGCGGGCGGGAGGCCGTCAGGCCGCCGATATGCACGGCCGCGCTGACGAGCATCGGACCCACCATCTGCCAGGCCGGAATGCGCAGCAGCTTGGCCGCCCCGCCGCCGACGATTGCGGACGCCGTCAGCACGACCCAGTCGTGGACGCTCAGGTCCGCCAGCCGGGAGCCGCCCAGATCGGCCGGCGGCACATAGTCGGCGAGCAGCCGGTAAGCCGGCGGCACTATGAACATCACCATGAGAATGCGGGTCGAATGGGACAGCAGGATGGCGCGTTCGTCGGCCCCGAGCGCGGGCCCCAGCAGCGACATCTCGCCGAGCCCGCCGGGCGCCGCGCAGAAGAAGGCCGTGCGCCGGTCCAGCCGGCCGACCCGGTGGAAGAACCACGCACCGGCAGCCGCGCCCAGCACGGTGAACGCCATCATGCCGGCGAACACGCCGCCCCAGGTCGCCAGCCTGTCCAGCACGTCGGGCGCAAACGCGGCCCCCAGCATGACGCCCAGCACCACCATCCACACGCGCCGCACATCGTTCGGCATGTAGAGGCGCACGCCGGCCAGCGCCGCGACGGTGCAGGCGAACAGGCTGCCCATCATCCAGGGCAGGGGACTCTGGATGAGCGAGAACAGGGTGCCGCCGCAGGTTCCGATTACGAGCGTCTTGAGGAGCAGGGGCCAGTTCTGCGCAAGATCGCGCAAGGCGCGCATCACGGTTGGAACTGCTCCTTCAGGATACGCTCCTCCAGGCCCCGGTCGGGGTCGAACAGCAGGTGCAGCGCCATGCCCTCGTCCCGGTGGACAAGCACCTCCGCGGCGTCGCGCACTTCGGTGAAGTCCGCCACCGCGCTCACCGGCCGCTTGCGCGCTTCCAGCACCGTCAACCGCACGGAAACCGTGTCGGGCAGGATGGCGCCGGGCCACCGCCGCGGGCGGAAGGCGCTGATCGGCGTGATGCAGAGCGACTGGCCCCGGAGCGGCAGGATGGGCCCGTGCGCGGACAGGTTGTAGGCCGTGCTGCCGGCGGGCGTGGCGACGATGATGCCGTCGCACATCAGCTCTTCCATCCGCTCGACGCCGTCGATCTCGATGCGCAGCTTCGCCGTCTGCCTGGTTTCGCGCAGCAGGGAGACCTCGTTGATGGCGCGCGCCCGGCGCACCTGGCCGGCAAGCGTGCGCGCTTCCATGAGCAGCGGGTGGAGGCTGACCGTCTCGGCGGCCCCGATCCGCTCGGGCAGGTCCTCGACGCGGAACCCGTTCATCAGGAAGCCGACACTGCCGCGGTTCATGCCGTAGATGGGCGGCGGGCGGTCTCCCAGGCTGTGCAGGGTTTCCAGCATGAAGCCGTCGCCGCCCAGCGCCACGACGATATCGGCCTCCTCCGGAGCTATGCCGCCATAGGCGGCGACCAGGGCCTTGCGGGCTTCCTGCGCCGCAGGCGTCTCGGCGGCGACGAACGCCAGGCGCGGACCGGCCATCGACGGAACCGGCCGGGTCAGCCGCCCGTCACGCTCATGTGGCGCGGCACCGAGACCGCGCCCCGCCGCCGGTCGATGACGAAATCGTGGCCCTTGGGCTTGCGCGAGATCGCCTCGCGCACCGCCTCTTCCACCGCAGCGTCTCCCCCATCGGCCCTGAGCGGCGCGCGGAGGTCGGCGGCGTCCTCCTGGCCGAGGCACATATAGAGCGTGCCGGTGCAGGTCAGCCGCACGCGGTTGCAGCTTTCGCAGAAATTATGCGTGAGCGGCGTGATGAAGCCGATTCGCCGGCCGGTTTCGCGGACCGTGGCATACCGTGCGGGACCGCCCGTGCTGTAGTCGGTTTCGTCGAGCGTCCAGTTGCGCTCGATCTTCGCGCGCACCATCGAAAGCGGCATGTACTGGTCCAGGCGGTCCTCGCCGATATCGCCCATCGGCATGACCTCGATGATGACGAGGTCGAAGCCGCGCTCGCCGCACCAGGCGACCATGGCGTCGAATTCATCGTCATTGACGCCGCGCAGCGCGACCATGTTGATCTTGACCGCGAGCCCCGCGGCCTGCGCTGCGTCGAGCCCCGCCATGACCTGCTCGAACCGGCCCCAGCGGGTGATGTCCTTGAATTTCACCGGGTCGAGCGTATCGAGCGACACGTTCACCCGGCGCATGCCGGCCTCGTAGAGGCCTTCCGAGAAGCGGCCGAGCTGGCTGCCATTGGTGGTGAGCGTCAGTTCCTCGAGCCCGCCCCCGTCCAGATGTCGTCCGAGCGAGCCGATCAGTTGCATGACGTTGCGCCGCATCAGCGGCTCGCCGCCGGTGAGGCGCAGCTTGGCCACGCCCATGCGGACGAAGACGCTGCACAGCCTGTCGAGTTCCTCCAGCGTCAGCAGGTCCCGCTTCGGCAGGAACGTCATGTGTTCCGACATGCAATAGACGCAGCGGAAGTCGCACCGGTCCGTCACCGAGACGCGCAGATAGGTGATCGCGCGCCCGAACGGGTCGATAATCGGCGCTGCGCCGCCCCAGGGGCCGCCGTCCATCGTTGAAAGCCCTCCTCCACCCAGCACGGGGCAATATAGTCGGCCGGCCCTGCCCCCGCCAGTCCCGCCCCGACGGACGGGCGTTCGCGGAAACGAGGCTGCTACACGGCGCTTTCGAGGATTTCGAATATGTCCCCGACGCCGTGCACCGGCCGCGGATTGGCGTGGACGAAGGGCTCGCGCATCGCCTGTTCGGCGATCTCGGGGAACCGGTCCCGCCCGACCCCGACATCGCCGAGCCGCGACGGAAGGCCGAGGCGCGCGACCAGCTCAGCCACGAGGTCGGCCGCCGGGCGGTCCGGCTGCCCCATCGCCTCCGACACGGTCTGTTGGCGCGCCGCTCCCGCCTGGCGGTTCCAGCGCAGCACCGGGGCCAGCATCACGCAGGAGGTGTAGCCGTGCGGCACGCCGCAGGCGCCGCCGAGCACATGGCCGATGCCGTGGCTGGCGCCGACCGGCACCCCCGCCGTGACGCCGGCCATCGACATCCAGGCGCCGAGCTGGCTTTCGAGCCGCGCATCGACATCGCCGGGCGCGGCCTTCGACGCGGCCAGCGACCGCGCCAGCAGCTTCAGGGCCTGAAGGTTCATGGCGTCGGTGTAAGCGTTGGCGCCGGGCGCGCAGAGGCCTTCGACCGCGTGATCGACGGCCCGGATGCCGGTGGAGAACCACAGCCATTCCGGCGTGTGGAGCGCCGCCCAGGGGTCCAGCACCACCGATGTCGGGATCATGTCCGGATGTTCGTAGCCCTGTTTCTCCGGGATGCGCGTGTCCGTGCTGCCCTGGTAATGGTAGTACTCGCCGCCCGAAAGCGTCGTCGGCACGGCGACCTGGCCGATGTCGGGCCCCCGGAACTCCGGCTTCGTCCTTGTGCCATCGGGCGCCGTGACCGTGCGGAACGGCTCCATGTCGTCCACGGTTTCGAGGCCGTGCGCCAGCGCCAGCCGCGCCATCTTGCCGACACCGGAGGCGGAACTGCCGCCGACGGTCACGATCAGGTCGGCCCTGGCGGCGCGGGCCTCGCGCGCCGCGGCGATCACCGTTTCGCGGTGGACATGGGCCGGAATGCCCTCGAACAGCCCCGCCACGCGGTTGCCCAGCCCCCTGCCGATCCCGGAGACGACATCGCTCTCGCGGTTCAAGGTCCGGCTCACGATCAGGAAGACGCGCTCGGCCCCCAGCCGCCGGGCTTCTTCGGCCACGACTTCCGCAGCGGGCCGTCCCCACACGACCCTCTGCATCCGCGAGAATACGACCTGGCCTGCCTTCGCCATGTTTCAGCCCCTCCCAAACGCAATGCGCCAGCCCCTGAGCCGCAACGGCCCGGCTGCGCGCGAATCGGACAGATCGTAGTCCAGCCGGTCGAGTTTGCGGATATAGCCGCGCGTCAGGACCGCAAGCGCGCGGCCGTAGGAGTCCTCCGCCGTTCCCAGCAGGGCCAGCGCTTCCCGGCAGATCGCGCGCGGGCCGGTTCCCTCCGGCAACGCCCGGCCGAAGTAGGCCGCGGCCCGGAGCCAGCCGACGAGCGCCCAGGCGGCGCCGGTATCCTCGCTGCCGGCTCCGCCGCCGACCACCTGTCCCGCCAGCGCGGCCAGCGTTCCGCCCGTGCCCCGGGCATAGGCGGGCAGATCCGCCGGGGGCGACTCGTCCAGGTCCATTTCGCGCGCATCGAGCAGGCGCCGGAAATATTCGCGCGGCAGGCCGTGTTCGCGGATGGCGGCGGCCAGCGGCTGCAGCACCGCGTGGCGGCGTTCCCGGCCCGAGGCGGCCTCTTCGAGCGCGTCTCGCCACCATT
Organism: Alphaproteobacteria bacterium; assembly: GCA_022826185.1. GTDB lineage: Bacteria > Pseudomonadota > Alphaproteobacteria > Bin95 > Bin95 > Bin95. The sequence continues at coordinate 5,590 of JAJDVH010000060.1, read as the reverse complement.
GCAGCCGCATGGCGCCGAGCGCGGGCTCGCCGACGGTTTCCCGCAGGTGCGCAACCTCCAGGTTGAAGGCATGCAGCGCATAGAGCGCCGGCCTGGTCCCGGCCGGCTGGAAGGCGATGACGGCCGCCCGGTCCGCATCGAAGCGGCAAACCCGGTCCCGGCAATAGAGGGCGTCGTCGTTCGAGTCGGCCATGGCGCATTCTATTCCGGGCGGGGCCTGCCGGAACCTCGCGATGCGGCGGGCGCAAACGCTGCTTGCTTTCACACGGCGGCTCGCTGATATAATCGGGCGAAAACCCGGCGGGAGGAGACGTCGATGAAGAACCCTCTGGAATCGCTTCATATGACAGTCGGACTGGGGGTCGTGCTGACCGTCGTCCTGATTATCGTCGCCCAGGCGATCGGCAGCTAGGCGCGGAAAGGAGGACAGCACGTCATGGAAAATGAATTCCTTCTCCATCTCGTTCGATGGTTCCATGTGCTGAGCGGCGTGATGTGGATCGGCCTGCTCTGGTACCTGAACTTCGTGCAGGTCCCGACCATGCCGAAGATCCCCGATGAGATGAAACCCGCCATCGGCAAGCACATCGCTCCGGCGGTGCTGTTCTGGTTCCGCTGGTCGGCGGCCTCGACCGTGCTCTGGGGCCTGTTGCTCGCCCTGATGCAGGGCACTTTCGGCGACTGGCTCGCCATCGGTCTCGCCGACGGCAGCAGCGTCAGCGCCTTCATCGGCATCGGCATGTGGCTAGGCCTCATCATGGCCTTCAATGTCTGGTTCGTGATCTGGCCCAGCCAGAAGATCGCGCTCGGCATCGTCGATGCGCCGGACGACCAGAAGCCTCCGGCCGCGCGCCGGGCGCTGTTGTTCTCGCGCACCAACACCATGCTGTCGATTCCGATGCTCTACGGCATGCTGGCGGCGCAGAACCCGCCATTCTGATGGCATCTGCCGGCCCGGCGTCGCCAGCGCCTGCCGGGCCGGCAGCAATCAGGGAACATGCGCTGGCGCTCGGCTTCGACGCCGTCGGCTTTGCGCCGGCGGCGTCGCGCCTTGAGGCCCGCAGCAACCTGCGCGAGTTCCTGGCGGAAGGACGCTACGGCGACATGGGCTGGCTCGCCGCGCATGAGGAACGGCGTTCGAGCCCCGACGCGCTCTGGCCCGAAGCACGGACGGTGATCGCGCTGGCCATGAGCTACGGGCCGGCGACCGACCCGCTCGACCTGCTCCCGAAAAGGGAGCGCGGCGCGATCTCGGTCTATGCCCGAACGGCGCGCGACTACCACGATGTCGTCAAGCGAAAGCTGAAACGGCTGGCACGCTGGCTGGTCGAGACCCATGGCGGCGGGGTCAAGGTGTTCGTCGATACCGCGCCCGTGATGGAAAAGCCGGCGGCGGAGGCCGCGGGCCTCGGCTGGCAGGGCAAGCACACCAACCTCGTATCGCGCCGGTTCGGCTCCTGGCTCTTCCTCGGCGAGGTCTTCACCACGCTGGCGGTCAAGCCGGACGAACCGCATGAGGACCGCTGCGGGAGCTGCCGCGCCTGCCTCGACGTCTGCCCGACCGGGGCCTTCACCGCCCCCTACCGGCTCGACCCCCGGCGCTGCATCTCCTACCTCACGATCGAACACAAGGCGCCCATCCCCCACGAGTTCCGCCGGGCGATGGGAAACCGGATCTACGGTTGCGACGACTGCCTGGCCGTCTGCCCGTGGAACAAGTTCGCCGCCCGCGCCCGCGAACCGGGCCTGCTGCCGCGCATCGAGCTGACCGCGCCCAAGCTCGCCGACCTCGCCGGCCTCGACGAGGCGGGGTTCCGGCAGGTGTTCGCCGGGTCCCCGATCAAGCGCACCGGGCGCAACCGCTTCCTGCGCAATGTGCTGATCGCCATCGGCAACAGCGGCGACGCCGGGCTCGTCCCGACGGCGAGGCGGGCGCTGGACGACACCGCGCCGCTGGTGCGCGGGGCCGCCGTCTGGGCGCTGCGGGAGCTGCTGCCCTCACCGGAATTCGAAGGACTTCGAGCGGCCCGGCTTGCGGGGGAAACCGATGCCTCGGTCCGCCGGGAGTGGACCTATGAGGAGCCGTCGGCGTCGAGCCGGCGGTAGCCGCCCGCGAAGAAGATCAGCGGACGGCCCTCATCGTCCGTCGCCAGCGTCCTTGCGCGGCCGATCAGGATGTCGTGGTCCCCGCCGTCATGGATGGCCTCGGTGGTGCATTCGATCTGCGCCACGACGCCCGCCATCAGCGGCGCGCCGCTCGCCTCCCCGATGAAAAAGTCGAGCTCCTGCCAGGGCCGGGGCGCGTTCTTGGTGGCGAAAATCGAGGAGATCGCCGACTGGTCCTCCGCCAGCACGTTGACCGCGAAGTGGGTGCTGTCGAGAAACGCCTGACGGCAATTGGCGTCCTTGTCGAGGCAGAAGAGCACCAGCGGCGGCTCCAGCGACAACGAACTGAAGGACCCGATGGTCACGCCGTGCATCTCTCCGTCCGGGGCCGTGGTCGTAATCACGGTCACGCCGGTGGGCATGCGCCCTAGCGTATCCCGGAAGGCGCGCGGCTCGACGGTCATCCCCGGTTCCCCTCCCACTCCGGCACGAGGCCCGCCCCTTGCACCCGGACCGGCGGCCGGAGCGTTGCGCCGATCATCCTATTGGCCCCCGTGCCGGCGCGCAAACCGGGCATGGCGCCGTTGACGACCGATACTTGCCGCGACGGCTGCGCTTCGGCCATATAGGGGCGCGCTAGCATGGGGGAAATCCGGGTGGAATACCGCAATCTCGGCCGGAGCGGGCTCAAGGTCTCGAAGCTGTGCCTGGGCGCAATGATGTTCGGCGGGCCGACGGCGCCCGAAGATGCAGACGCCATGATCGACGATGCCAGGGCTGCGGGCGTCAACTTCATCGACACCGCGGACGGCTACAACCGGGGGCGCTCCGAGGAGGTCGTCGGACGGGCGGTGGCGCGCGACCGGGACGAGTGGGTCGTCGCGACCAAGCTCTTCAACCCGATGGGCGAAGGTCCCAATGGCGGCGGCCTCTCGCGCAAGTGGATGCTGCGCGCCTGCGAAGCCAGCCTGAAGCGCCTCGGCACCGACCGCATCGACCTCTACTACCTGCACAAGGAAGACCCGGACACGCCGCTGGAAGAGACCGTGCGGGCGATGGACGACCTGATCCGCGCCGGCAAGGCGCTCTATTACGGCGTCTCGAACTACCGGTCCTGGCGCGTTGCCGAACTCTGCCGCATTGCGGACGCGCTCGGGGCGCCGCGGCCGATCGCCAGCCAGCCCTATTACAACGCGGTCAACCGGATGCCGGAGACCGAACACCTGCCGGCCTGCAATTGGTTCGGGCTTGGCGTCGTGCCCTACAGCCCGGTCGCGCGCGGCGTCCTGACCGGGAAATACCGCGCCGGCGGCGAGCCGGAGACCGGCAGCCGGGCGGCGCGCGGCGACCGGCGCATCCATGAGACGGAGCTCCGGGACGAGTCGCTGGAGATCGCGGAGCAGGTGGTCGCCCACGCAGGGCGGCGCGGCATGTCGGCGGCGCAGTTCGCGACGCTCTGGGTGCTCAACAACCGCTTCGTGACATCGGTGATCGGCGGCCCGAGGACGCGCGAACAGTGGCGCGACTATCTGGGCGCGCTGGACCGTGCCTTCACGGCGGAGGACGAGGCGCTGATCGACGGCCTGGTCGCGCCCGGCCATCCCTCGACGCCGGGCTATAACGACCCGCAATATCCGGTCGAAGGCCGGCCTGTCTGGACCGATGCGCCCGAGCGGGAGGTTCCGCAATGACGACCGACAACCGCGCTTATGCCGGCCTGCGCGTCTGCGACCTGACGCAGGGCGTCGCAGGCCCGCATTGCGCCTTCCTGCTGGCCCAGCACGGGGCCGACGTCATCAAGATCGAACCGCCGGGCGGGGACTGGGGGCGCGGCATCGGCAAGCGGCACGGCCCCTACTCCGCCTTCTTCCTGCAGGTGAACCGGGGCAAGCGCTCGCTCGCCCTCGACCTGAAGCAGCCGGAAGCGAGGGACGCGGCGGCGAAGATTGCGGCGCAGGCGGACGTGGTGCTGGAGGCGTTCCGGCCGGGCGTTACCGCGCGGTTCGGCCTCGACTATGAGAGCGTCCGCGCCGTCAATCCGGACGTCATCTACCTGTCGGTCACGGGCTACGGCCAGACCGGCCCCTGGAGCGGCCGGCCGCTGACGGACTCCATCGCCCAGGCCGTCACCGGCATGATGTCGATGAATCGCGACAAGGACGGCCTGCCGCAGCGGGTCGGCATGATCGCCATCGACGTGATGACCGGCCTCTACGCCTTCCAGGCCGTATCGGCGGCGCTGTTCGCCCGTGCGGTGCGAGGCGCGCCCGGCCGCTATATCGACATGAGCCTCCAGCAATCGGCCGGCGCTTTCATGGCGGCCAAGATGATCGAATACCACCTTGAGGGACCGGTGCCGCAGGTCGTCGGCGTGCCTGTCGGGACCTTCCAGAGCGCGGACGGGTTCGTGAACATCAATGCGCGGCGCGAGAAGCATTTCGAGTCGCTCTGCAAGCTGGTGGACCGGCCGGAGCTTGCGGGCGACCCGCGCTTCGCCACCTACGACGCCCGGATCGGGAACGAGGCCGCCCTGATGGCGGTCCTCCGCCCGCTGGTGGCGGAACGCTCCACCGCGGAGTGGGTGACGCTGCTGGGCGAGGCGGACATCATCGCCGGGCCGGTCAACGATTTCGGCGCCTATTTCGAGGAGCCGCAGGTGCTCCACAACGGCTCCGTCTCCTGGCAGGAGCACGACGCAGTGGGCCGGGTGCCGATGCATGTGGTGCCGGGCGTCGGGACGGCCCCGGAGGGCAGCTTCCTCGCGACCGCGCCGGACCTAGGCGCCCACAGCCGCGCCGTGCTCCGCGAATACGGCTACACCGACCGGGACATCGACGGGATGGCGTCCTCGGGCGCGGTCACGGACGGCGCGCAGACAGGCCGGGCCTACGCGCCGGCGCAAGCCGCCGGCTAGCGCCTGATACCAGGGGCCTCGACTTGGGACTCATGTTGAGGGCTTTCGGTTTTTCTCCCCTCCCGCTCGGCGGGCTACGGCATGCACGCATCTGCGGCTGTTGGCTTGGCGTTGCATGTCCCCCAACCGTCGCCCCGGACTTGATCCGGGGCCCAGCTTCGGCTCTGGCGGCAGTTTCAGCGGTCGGTCCCGTTCTCCACCGGCTGCGGCTGCGTAGGGAGCCATGGTTGGACCCCGGCTCGGGGGCCGGGGCGACGAAAAGGGGGAACGGGGACAACGAAAAAGCCTGCCCTGAGCTTGCCGAAGGGGATTGTCGAGCGGGGCGTAGCCGGGCCGGCGGGCCTGCCGGATGCAAGGCAAACGAGATGTGTGCATGCGGTAGCCGCGAAGGCGGGGGATCCGGGGCCCGGCCGGAGGGGCCTGCGCCGCCCCCTCCGGCGCCATGCTGTTGCAGGAATGCAACAGGACTGGAAAATCGTCGTTCGACGGATTGCGGGCGCGCCGCCGGGCGGGCAGGATGGCCGCGTCGTCCAATCCCGGACGGCTGTTACCGGAAGGAATTCGGAATGA
>JAJDVH010000176.1 GCA_022826185.1 Alphaproteobacteria bacterium | reverse complement strand
GGCGACGCGCCAGGGGTGGCTGTTCCTGCCGGGGCTGATCCTGCGCCCGCCGCTGATGCTGTTCGGCCTCATCCTCGGTTACTTCGTGTTCCTCGCCGCCATCGGCCTGCTCAACGCCATCTGGCTGCCGCAGCTGCGGGACGCGGGGGCATCGGACGGTCTCGGGCCGATCGGCTTCCTCGCGATGCTCACCCTCTACGTGATGCTCTGCTACGCGCTGATGAACGGCGCCTTCAAGCTGATCGACCTGCTGCCCTCTGCAGTCCTGGAGTGGATAGGCGGCCGCGCCGGGGGCACGGACGACGGCGCGGGCCGTCTTGCGGGCGCCGTCACCGGCGGCATCGCGCGTGCCGGCAGCGGCCGCCTCACGGGACGGCTGCGCAGCGGAAGCGGGGGATAGGGCGGTGGGACGTGGTGCACGCGATGCGCGCCGCGTGGCCGACAGTGCGGGTGGCCTTGCCGCCGCCGCAACGACGCCGGGGACCGCTGTTGGCGGGCGGCCCCCGGTAGAGGGAGATGCACATGAAGAAGTCTCTAAAGGTAACGGTGACGATCATCGCCGAGCGGACGACGACAGTCAAGCGGCGGTGGCGCCGAAGCCGAACCTAGCGTCGCTCGCCGCGACCGGTTCGAGAGCCATGACGATACTCGGCAGGACCGGGTGGCCTGTGCCTCTTTGGGGGCCGCAGCTGCCGCGAACAAGACGATGCCGGGGGCCGCCCCTGGATGGCACCCCCGGCACGTAACGACACAACTCAACATGACATCACGAGGACAAACACGATGACCGAGCAGGAATCTGCCGTCAAGAGCCGTCGCAGGCGCGCACAAGCGAAGCTCACGCCACCCCCTCGCTGGCCCGGGGATCCGGAGCAGGGCGAAAGCATCGCCGTGGACTTCGAGGCGATTGCCCATGTTCTGGCCAACACCTGCCGCTGGGGCGGGCGCACGCGGCGCTTCTACTCGCTCGCCCAGCACGCCCTCACCGCCTCGGAGGAGATCGAGTCGCTGGAGGGCGTCGCGGACGAGGACCGCCGCGCGCTCGCGCTCCATGCGCTGCTCATGCCTGCGCGCGCCGCCTGGCTCGGCGACGGGGAGGGAGAACACCCCGCATCGGCCCGGGCGGCGGCGCGCGCCAAGGCGTACGGCCAGGCCATCGACAGGGCCGTGCGGGAGGCAGCGGGTCTCGATCCGGAGCCCCGCGAGGAGTGGTCCGAGGTGCTGCGCTTCGTCGACCGCATGACCGACGCCGCAGAGAGGCGCGACTTCGGCGTGGGCAGCGGAGGCTTCCCCTTCCCGCCGCTGCGCCGCACCATCCGGCCCCTGGCGCCCGAGGCGGCAGCGGAGCGCTGGCTCGCACGGTTCCACGAACTCCACGCCGGCGGCGGCAACGAAGGGGGCGGTGCCCACACCCCTGCCAACGCGTCCGCCGGCGGGGAGTGCGCGCCATGACCGGCGCCGGCGGAGACACAGGGCGTGGCCTCCGGGTCGCAGCCCGCAGCGTACGCACCTGGAACCGCATCACCAGCCTCGTCGTCGTCATCGCCTTTCTTGCAGGCCTCGCCGCCGGGACCTGGAAGACCTGGAACGCGGCTTCCTCGTACGAGTGGCACCTCGTGGGCGTGTTCGCGCTCTCCGAGTTCCTTCTCACCGCCGGCTACAAGCCGGACAAGACCAAGAAGGTGCGCACCGAAGAGGGCGAGGTCTACGTCACCACTATCGGGGACATCTCCGGGTTCGAGCCCTTCCACGAACTGCGCGATCGGATAATCGGCGATGTGCTGTACGCCGCGCTGCTCGGCGCCGGCATTGCCGCCGGCCTGGTCACGGCGGTTCTTCTCGGGCTCCGCGCATTGGGCGGCGGGCTTCGAAGGGGGCGCCGCCTGCGCGGCGGCGAGCTGGTGAGCGCGAATGCGCTCAGGCGGCGTGCGATGCCGTTGCGGCACCGTGCCCTGCTTCGGTTCAGGCCGCCCGAAGCCAGGCCGTACACCATCGCCGGCATCCCCTGGCCCGGGGAAGCGGAGACGCAGCACACGATCGTCTCCGGCACCACGGGCTCGGGAAAGACCGTGCTGATCTCCGACCTCGTCGAGCAGATCAGAAAAAGGGGCGAGCGCTGCATCGTCTACGACAAGATGGGCTCCTACACGGAGACCTTCTTCGACGAGACACGCGACGTGCTGCTCAACCCCCTCGACAGGCGCGCGCCCCGCTGGTCGCCCTTCCTCGAAGCCCGCACCGCGCGGGACTTCGACACCATGGCGGACGCGCTCATCCCCCGCCAGAAGGACGCCGCCGATCCCTTCTGGATTACCGCCGCACGCCAGCTCTTCTCACGCGGCGCCGCTGTGCTCTGGCAGCGCGGCGAGACCCGGAACCGGGTGCTGGTGAACCTTCTGCTGAAGACCGAGCTCAACGAGCTCGCGGAGGCCATGGAGGGCACCGTGGCGCAGTCCATCGTGGACCCCGCCAACCCGAAGACCGCGCTCTCGGTGCGCGCCATGCTCACCGCCAACATCGGCGCCATGGACCTGCTCTCCGACGAGGGCGAACCGTTCTCCATCCGTGAGTGGATCGAGAGCGAGGAAGGCGGCGGCTTCCTGTTCCTAACGTCGAGGGGCGACCAGCACGCGAGCCTGCGGGGCCTGATCTCCACCTGGCTGGAGATCGCGGTGAACGCGCTGCTTTCGCTACCAGGCGACGAAGGGCGCCGCATCTGGGTGATCCTGGATGAGCTTCCGACGCTGTACCAGCTTCCTTCCCTCCGTCCCGGCCTTGCGGAGAGCCGCCAGTTCGGTGGCTGCTTCGTCCTGGGGGTGCAGGTGTTCTCTGCGTTGCGCGACCTCTACGGCCGCGACGGGGCGGAGACGATTTCGGGCCTCTGCGGCACCCGCGTGGTTCTCGCAGCGACCGACAAGGACACGTCCGAGTGGTCCGCGGAGAGCCTGGGGCGGGAAGAGGTCGAGTCGCTGTCGGAGGGCGTCAGCTACGACACGCCCAGGGACGGTGTGACGCTCAGCACGCGGCGCGACCAGCGCTCCCTGGTGCTGCCCTCGGACGTGACCCGTCTGGAGAAGCTGTCGGGATACCTCAAGTTCCCCGGACGCTGGCCGATCGCCAGGATCAGGCTCAAGTACAGGAAGCGGCCTGTGAAGGCCGGCCGGTTCATGCCGAAGGCGGAGCCGGTGACGGGCGGTGCCAGGCCGCGGGCCCGGGCGGCGAACGATGCCGGCGACAGGGCAGCCGCGGCGGCGGTCGGCCGGCGGACCGATTCGCCTGCGGGGGAAACGGCCATGCCCGGGGACCGGAGCGGCGGAGCAGGAATACCGCCGGACGCCGATAGCGTCGCAGTTGCATTCGACAGGCAGGAAGACGTCGACGACGCAGCCGACCTGAGCGCGCTGGAGTGGGCGCGCGGCGGCGAGCCCCTGCCGGCCCCGGCCAACGACTTGGACGGCGAGCCGGAATGGCTCTTCGAAGGATACGGGCCGACGGCCGGCTCGACGGCCGACCCGTCCGGCGCAATTCCGTCCGGAAAACGAACGGCTGAAGCAGCAGGTGGGGCGGACGGACGGGTCGATGCGGCCGAAGACGGGGCCGGCGACGAGACGCTGGACTGGCAGTGATGGTGGTCTCCATCGGCGCGATCGCCTCCGCCGCCCAGGGCGTGTCGTACTTCGAGCGGGACGGATATTACACGAAGGGCGATCCCCGGCACCTCGATGCCAGCGCCTGGGCGGGCCGGGGCGCCGAGGCGCTGGGGCTTCGGGGTCCCGTCGAGCCCGGCGTGTTCCAGGATGTCATGGAGGGCACGGTGCCCGACGGCACGGGGCGCCGGCTCGGGCGCCGGGAAAGGGACGGCAGCGTCACGCACCGCCCCGGGCGGGACCTCACGTTCTCGGCGCCCAAGTCCGTCTCCATCGTGGCCATGCTGGGCGGCGACGCGGCTGTCCTGGCGGCCCACGACGCCGCAGTGCGGCGCACGCTCGCCTGGCTGGAGGCCTCGACGATCCAGACCCGCATCAGGGATGCCGAGAGCGGGCTGCTCGTTCACACGGGCGGCCAGAAGATGGTGGCCGCGACGTTCAGGCACGAGGTCTCGCGCAACCTCGACCCCCAGCTCCATACCCATGCCGTGGTCGCCAACATGGTGCTGGGCGGAGACGGGGGAACGCCCCGGTCCGGGGGAACGCCCCGGTCCGGCAAGTGGCGGACGATGTCGAACGAGACCCTGTACCGGCGCCAGAAGCTGATCGGCATGGTGTACCGGAGCGAGCTGGCACGGGAGCTGGCGGCTCTCGGCTACGGCATCGAGAAGACGCACGCCGACGGACGCTTCGAGATCGCGGGCGTGCCCCGCGGGATCGTCGAGGCGTTTTCGACGAGGCGTGCGGAGATCGAGGCCGCGATGGAGGCCCGGGGCCTCGGCGATACGGGGAGCAATCCGCGGCTGGCCGAGCGCGCGGCGCTGATGACGCGCGCCCACAAGCGCGAGGTGGACAGGGAGGCGCTTCAGGCGAGCTGGCGCGAACAGGCGGCGTCGCTGGGTTTCTCGCCCGATGCGGTGGCCGAAGCGGCCCGGCGCCGTCGCTCGCCTGCCGTCGATGCGGAGATCGCGAAGGCCGAGGCCTCCCGCGATCGGAACGTTGCCGGGGCCGGGGAAACGAACCGGGGACCCGGCAGGGATGCGGCACGCGGGGCCGGCCCGGCAATGCAGGCCGTGTCGTGGGCGATGGAACACCTCAGCGAACGCGAGGCGGTGTTTGCGCGTTCGGACCTGCTGGCCGCCGCTCTCGCCTGGAAGCCCGGCGCCGTTTCCGTCGAGGCCGCCGGACAGGCCATCGACGCTCTCCAGCGCGACGGACGCCTGCATGCCGCGCCTGCATTTGCCGGCGGCGAGGGCCTGACCACCGATACCGCGATCGCCGACGAGCGGGAGACCATCGGCCTCATGCGCGCCGGCCAGGACAGGGGACAGGTTCTGATGCGCCGCCGCAAGGTGCACCAGCACCTGAACAACGGGCCGCTCACCGACGGCCAGAAACAGGCCGTCACCGCGATCCTCTCGTCGAAGGACCGGGTCGTGGGCGTGCAGGGCTACGCCGGCACCGGCAAGACCGCCATGCTTAACCGGGCGCGCACGCTCGCGGAGAAGAGCGGCTACCGCATGCTCGGCCTCGCCCCGTCCGCTTCGGCGGTGCAGACGCTGGCCGCGGAGTCGGGCATTGAGAGCGAGACCCTGCAGGGCTTTCTCGCCCGCAACGCGGGCGTCGCCGAGGGCAGACTCACGCGCCAGGGCGCCCGCCGCATGCGCAACGACTTCTCGAAGACCGTACTGGTGGTGGACGAGGGCTCTCTCGCGTCCACCGTGCAGGCGCGCGACCTGCTCAGGATCGCAAACGCCCTGCGCATTTCCAGGGTCGTGCTGGTCGGCGACGAGAAGCAGCTCGACGCCGTCGATGCCGGCAAGCCATTCGCCCAGCTGCAGCAGGCGGGCATGCAGACGGCGGTGATGGACCAGATCCTGCGCCAGCGCGAGCCTGCGCTGAAGGAAGCGGTCGAGGCCAGCGTCGCGGGCGACATCCGCACGGCCTTCGAGAAGCTGGGGCCGGCCGTGGCGGAGGTGAAGGCGGACAATATCGCGGGCGCCGTCGCGGCCCGCTGGCTCAGGCTCTCGCCCGACGAGCGCGAGAACACGGGCGTGATGGCGCCGAGCCACGAGCTCCGCGTCGCCATCAACGGGCATATCAGGGAGCGGCTCGCAAGAGAGGGCACGATCCACGGCCCGGCGTTCCAGGGCGAGCACCTGGTCTCCCGAGGCTACACGCGGGCCGAGAAGGCGCTCGCCGCCAACTACGCGCCGGGCGACGTGGTGGCGTTCCACCGTCCCTACGGGCGGCTCGGCGTCGGCAAGGGCGACGAGCGAAGGGTGGTCGAGGTGGACCGCAGCAGCCACACCGTGGTGCTGGCGGACGCACACGGCAACACCGTCGCCTGGAAGCCCGGCCACGTGGCAGGCCGTCACGGCGGGAGCGAGGTATACCGCACAGACCCGGTCGAGCTGCGCGCGGGCGACCGCGTGCGCTGGACCCGCAACGACAGGGACCTCGGGCTCGTCAACAGCCGGACTGCGGAGGTGGTCTCGGTCGTGGACGGCCGCGTCTCGTTCCGGCTGGAGGACGGGCGCGCGCTGGCGCTGGGCCGCGGCGATCCGCAGCTGCGCCACCTCGATCACGCCCACGCCTCTACGGTGCACGCGTTCCAGGGACGCACGGTGGACAACGTGATCGCGGCGATGGAGGCCGGCCACCCCCACCTGACCACGGCCAAGAGCTTCTACGTGGAGATCAGCCGGGCCCGCTATCGCGCGGAACTGGTGACGGACGACGCGGCAAGGCTGCGGGAGCGGCTGGAGGCCGCTACCGGCGAGCGGATCGCTGCGCTGGAGGCCGTCGCGCCGGACGCGCCGGCGAAGGGCGCCGAAACGCCCGGCAAGGCCGCCGCCAGGCCGGCAGCGGAGCGCACCGCGCCGTCCCGTTCGCCGGCGGAACGGGACGGAAAGGACGGGGAAACCCGCGATCGGCGGCCTTCGCAGCCTGCGCGGGACAAGCCCCTCGAGATGGAACTCGGACTGGAGCTGGAACTCTGATGCCCCGGGAGCGGCGCCGGCGATCGGATCGCCAGGCCCAACGGCGGCTGCGAAAGCTCCGGTCCGCAAGGAGAGAACAGCCTGCACCCGCGCGCGGGCAACGGCCCGATGGCCTGGAAGTGGAGCGCGGCGCGGACCCGATGCGCAAAACAGGAACACAACGAAGGAGACAATGACGATGTGGATCGAAAGGAAAGTGTTCGTCGAGGATTGCGATGGCGAGATCAGGGGTGTCGACCTGAACGCGCTCGGCAACCTGTACGATCCGGTGGTGCTTCTCGGCGACGCCGGAATGGGAAAGACCACGCTCATGCGCCAAGTGTGCGAGCAGCATGGCGAGACATACATTCACGCGGCCAGGCTGCTGAAGGCCGACGATCCCGGCTCACTGCTGCCGGAATTCGGACGTGTCCATGTGGACGGCCTCGACGAGATCGCGTCGCCCGGCCGGGGCAGCGCTCTCGATGCAGTGCTGGGTCAACTGGTCAGGGCGGGAAAACCGGAATTCACGGTGTCCTGCCGCAGCGCCGAGTGGCGCGAAGCCGTGGATCGCGCGAGGATCGAGAACGAGTATGGCCGCGAACTCAAGACGTTCTACCTGATACCATTCGACGACGCTGAAACCCGTGCGTTCCTGGAGCGCGAGTTTCCCGGCGTCGAGGTGCACGCTCTCTTGGAGAAGCTGGAGAGCCGGGCGCTGATCCGCGCCTGCATGAATCCGCTGAACCTGCGCCTGTTGGGCGAGATCGCGCGGGCCGGGGGCGGAATTCCCCGGAACCGCACCGAGCTCTTCGCCCAGGGGTGCCGCGCGATGCTCGGTCATGACGGCGGCTCGGGCATCGTTCCTTCGGTCGGCAGCGACGAGGACGACCTTCTGCTGGCCTCCGGTGCGATCTGCGCAACGCTGCTTCTGTGCGATCTCATGGGCGTGCACGACGGAAACGTCGCGGAGACCCCGGCAGGGTTCCTGAACGTTTCCGATGTCCGCGGGCTCCCCTTCGCCGGCGCTGCCGCCGACGCGCTCGGAACACGGCTGTTCCTGGCCGACGGGGAGGGGCGCTTCTTCTGCCTGCACCGCGCGATCGGCGAATATCTCGGGGCCGCATGGCTGTCCCGTTGCGTTGCCGAGGGTCCCACCGGCGCCGGTATCCTTTCGCTGTTCGGCCCGGGCGGGGGCGTTCCCGCGGCGCTGCGCGGGCTCCACGCCTGGATTGCGCGCCTCAGCCCGGCCCTGGCCGCCCGCTGCCTCGCGGCGGATCCCCATGCGGTGCTGCGCGACGGCGAGATGGAGACGCTGGCCCCGGATCGGGCCCGCACTCTTCTGGCCGCGCTGAAGGAGCGCTCGGGGGAGGACCCGTGCTTCGACGCCGAGGACCGGGGCGTTCACCGGGCCTCGGGGCTGATGAGGCGGGAGCTCAAGGACGACATCGTGGGGGTTCTGGCCGAGCCCGGCCCGCACGCGCAGCTTTCGGCGTTCCTGACCGAAGCGATGGGCGGGACGGACCTGTCCGGGGAAGACGGCCGGTTGCTGGAGGGCATCATGTTCGATCGAGACCGCGATTACCGAGAGCGCGCCGCTGCGTTCTGGTCGCTGGACGCGAACGCCCCGGCCGATGACGAAGCCGCGGTCCTGCGGCTTCTCGACTTGGGCGATGCCGGCTCCGCACGGCTGGCGTGCGAGATACTCGGGAGCCTTGAACTGGACGATGGAACAGCGAGGTGGTCTCCGTCCGCCGACCGCACGGAAGCGAAGCGAGGCGGAGAGGACGGCGCGGAGCCGCAGGCGGCGGCATCCACGGTCCGGGAACCGTTCGGCGCTCTCGACACGGCCGGTCTGGCCGCGTTGCTCGACTTCATCGCCGAGGGCGCGTCCGCCGTGATCGCGGAGGCCGAAGATTGGCAGAGGGAAACGCTCACGGATATGGGAAGACATCTTGCGGCCCGGGTGCTGGAAGCCGATCCGGCCGTCGCGGCGGACCGGGTCTGGGCGTGGATTCGCTGGACCGGCGAGGCCGGCGCCGCAGCCCCCCGTGAACGGCTGGCGGAGATATTCGGCCGCGAACGCGCGCTGCGCATCGCGGTTCTGGAGCATGCGCTGACGACACCTCGCCCGGGCAGCGTCTGGTCGGCCTGCCTGGAACTGAGGAAGACTGGCCTCGGTATCGGTGCGGCGGCGGAGGACCACGATGAACTGGCAGAGGCGCTTCGCATTCGTTCGGAGAACGGCTCGATCGATCCCGAAACGTGGCGGGGCATCATCGAGGCCGCCCGCCCGGTACTCCATAACGCCGGGCTGGTGCGCGCTGCGGTGCCTGCGGCGGTCGGCGAACGCGGGACCGCGGCGGTGAGCGGCGAAGCGGCCCGGATCGTATCCGCCTCGCAGAATGCGCGAGACAGGGACGGGGGCTCCGGTACCGGCACGGCGGCGCAAGGGGACTGGCAAGCGCACCGTGCGGTGCTGGCCGGGCAGGCCGAGAGCATTGCGGCCGGGGACTTCCGGGTCCTGGCGCTGCCTGCCGCCGTCTATCTGGGCCGGTTCGACAGGCTCGGCGAATACGTGAACGGCGACCCCTCGCTCGCTCCCCGCGAGCGGCTGCGGGACTTTCTCGGCGAGGACCTCTGCGAGCGTGTGCTGGACGGCTTCGTCGCCGTACTCGGACGCACCGATCTGCCCCATGCTTCGGCGATCGCGCAAATCCACTGTGCGGGCAACGAGCACGAGGCGGAGGCGCCGCTGATCTGCGGTGTCGACGTGGCGCTTCAGCGGGGCCTGCCCCTCGACACGATCGGGCGAGCGGCACTGGACGCGGCCTACATGGCCTGGCGGCGTGCGCCGATGAGCGTCTCCGGCGGACAGATCGATATCGAATTCGCGCTGAGGGAGATGGTATTCACGGGCGTGGAGGACATGGAGCGGCATTTCCGGGCGAGCATCGAGCCTCAGCTCGCATGCAACGCGGAGTTCGTCCGCGAGCTCGACAGCCTCGGCGGAGAGTACGGCAGTGGCTTCCACGAATTGGCCGGCCGTCTCTCGCTCGAGTGGCTGCGTGCCTATCCCGGACTGCACGGGCAGGCGCAGAGGGAACTGATGACCTGCGCGCTTGAGGACGCGACGCGCGACGCGGTGCAGCGGTTGATCGTCGATTGCCGCGACAGGGCGCACCCGGATGAGTGCGCGAAGCTGTCGTGGCTGTCGGTGGCCTGCGTCGTAGACCTGGAGGGATGCAGGGACGCGTTGCTGGACGCGGCGGAAAACAGTCCGGACTTCATCGCGTTCGTCCGGGAGCGGATCGGAAGCGCGTTCCTCTTTGGCGAAGTGCCGCTCGATACTCTCCGGTTCGTCGTGGAGGTCTTCGGCACACGCTGGCCCAGGATGGTCCAATGGCCCGGAAGTGGCCGCACCGGCGGCGGCTGGAACGATCCCGGGGGCGCGAGCGCGTTCATCGAGCGCACCATCCATGCCATCGCCAGCCGGCCAGAGCCCGAGGCGGAAGACGTCTTGAAGAGCCTGATCGACAACCACGCGCCGAGCTACGCCGATACGGCGAAGGAAGCGCTGGCCTTCCAGCGCATGACCCGGCGCGCTCATGATCACGAGATCCCCACTGTGGCCGAACTTCAGGCGCTGATTATGGACGCACCGGACTAGATTCGCCGCCATGATCGTGCGCGCTGCCATGTCAAGGCTCATTGCCACCTGATGTTCGGAATCTTGGTGCTGTCGGTCGACCAGCTCATGCTCCTTCCAACTTGACCGGCACTGTTCCCGGCATGTCGGCGCGGGCGCGAGGAGGAACCACGTCCGCGTTTGCGGCGCGTGCGACACCAGAATGATCCCGAAGTGCACCGAGGGGGTACGACATCAGAACTGCACATACGGCACCTCGATTGCCTCGAACCGTCCGAACCAGATCCACGCCAGCACTGCCAAGATGCACACGGCCAGGTAGACCAGCCGTAGCCAGCGACGAAACGTCATTTCCAGACTCCATGGGCAACGGCCGAGAGCCCTAGCACGTAGGCCAGGGACAAGACGCGAATTACCCCTGCCGGGATACGGCGACGGCTCGCCCAAGGCAGGACGACAGCGAGTCCAAGACCGTGGCCAAGACCCCAAATCAAGAATCCGAGTGTAAATCCATGCCACAGGCCCATGAAGACGAAGGCGGCGATCAGTGCGAACTTGGCATGCCTGGTCGAGACGAGTAGGGGCAAATAGATGTACTGCATGACGAATTCCGCCATCGAACGGTGCCAGCGCTTCCAGAAGTCGGCCAGGTCCGTGGCCAGGTGCGGCTTGTTGAAATTCTGCGGCACCTCGAAGCCGAAGAGCAGCGCCGTGCCCTCAGCCATGCGTGAGTAACCGTAGAAGGTAGAGAACAGGAAAGCGAAGCCGAGAAGCGGATCGACCAGGATGCGC
>JAJDVH010000216.1 GCA_022826185.1 Alphaproteobacteria bacterium | reverse complement strand
TGACGAGGAGTGGGTTGGGATGCCGGGCGCTGATCCGTGTCCCGATCCGACGGAACCCTTTGCAATCCTGTTGCATCCAGGCCATGCGCCCTCTCCGCAAAATCTAAACCGGACAGCAGTGGAACAAGTCCGGGCATGACGAGAAGAAGACATGAGTCGCAAGTCGAGGCCGTTGGTATTACTCCGGCTTGTGGAAGAGCTGGATGCCCCAGGCCAGCTGTCCGGCGTCCGCGGCCTTCACCCAGTTCTCCAGACCGACGGCCATCCTGTCGAGATATTCGGCCGAGGCGCCGTTTTCGCGCAGCCTGTCGTAACCGGCGGCGAGGTCTTCGCGCACCCGGTCGTAGTGGGTGCGGAGATGGCCGGTCAGGTCCTCCTGCGCCAGCACCTCGAAGCCCAGCGCCTGCGCCGCCTCGCGGTAGAAGCGCATGGAGCCGAGGCTGGAGAGCTGGAGCCGGTCATAGACGGGCTGGAGCACGCCGTCCGGCACGTCGTCGGCCTGCATCGGATCGGTGAAGACAAAGTAGCCGCCGGGTTTCAGCACGCGCCAGACTTCGGCCAACACCCTGTCGCGCTGGTCCGAGTGCAGGATGGCGTCCTGGCTCCATACCGCATCGTAGCTGGCGTTCGGATCGGGAATGTTCTCGAAGACGCCGTGCACCACCGATATCCGGCTGCCGAGCTTGGCCTGCCGGTTCCTGGCCCGGTTGGTGTCGTTCTGCGTCTCGGAGATGTTCAGGCATGTAGCCGTGCAGCCGGTCCGCCCGACGACCCGCCGCATCGAGCCGCCATAGCCGGCGCCGATGTCCAGGATACGGGTGTCGGGGCCGATGTCCGGCAGCATCGCCATCATCCGGTCGACGGTTTCGGCGCTGGCCTCGCGAATGTCCCGCGTCGTCTCGTAAATGCCGAGATGCAGGTCCTCGCCGCCCCAGACCATCGAGTAGAACGTGTCGGCGTCGTCGCTGTCGTAATAATCCTCGGTGATGTCGCGAACGTCGCTCTCGCCCTCTTCGCGGACGCCGCCGCCCCAGCGCACGACATGCAGCGTGGACTTTTCGGCGACATGAATGAAGAAGTCCGGCTCGTTCTCGGCGTAGGTCTCCTGGAAGTCGCCATAGGTGCGGACCCGCGCGAAACCGGCTTCGCTGAGCAGGCGGCGCACATAGTTCTTGCGGATCGGACTGAGGTTGAGCGTGTAGCCGGAGCCGTCGGCGAAGCTGTATTTCATCCTCACGAGGCTGTCGTCGATATATTCGGGCTCCGCGTTCACCTCGTCGCCGCAGTAATAGTATTTGTGCTTGGACGAGAAGCCTTCATCCAGCATGGCGTCGTAATTGCGCTGGTCGAGGATCAGCATCCCGTCATGCTTCAGCGCGGCGTAGAACTCGGCCAGGGCGCGGCGGCGGTCCTGCTCTTCATGCAGGTGGGTGAACGAGTTGCCCAGGCAGATGATCGCGTCGTACTTGCCCTGGATATGGCGGTTCAGCCAGCGCCAGTCGGCCTGGACGGTCTTGAGGATCAGCCCGCGCGACCTTGCGTTCTCGAACGCCTTGGCCAGCATCGTCGCCGACCCGTCGCTCGATGTCACGTTGAAGCCGGCCTCGGTCAGCCGCACCGAGTGGAAGCCCGTGCCGCAGGCGACGTCCAGCACGGTTTCCTTGCCGCGGGCGCGCAGCACGTCGATGAAGAACTGCCCCTCGCTCTCGGCGCGCGCCATCCAGTCGATCAGCTCGTCCCACTTCTCCACGAAGGAGAGGATGTACTCGCCGCGGTAGAGATCGGTTTCGCGGTCCTCCAGCGGGTCGTCGCTGTAGCTCTGGCGGTCGAGCGCGAATTCCGAGTTCCTCGTCAACAGGGTCATGTCTGCCATAGTTCGATCCTACTCCCGTTTATCCGCCGGCCCCGTCCGGACCGGCATGTCATGGATCGGCCCGGCAACGGCCGATGCTCGTCGGATGCCGTATGCGCCATAAGCCGGGACCGGGCCTGCAACCGGGCCCTGTCCCCCTGAAAGTCCGGCGTGTCCCGCCATGGCAAGCGCTTGCATCGTTGCAAGGATGCCGGCAGGGGCTCGTTGCGGTCGGTATCGGCCGCAATGGAGAGCGCGTTCGCCGGCGGCGAAGGGCGCTCCCGAAGTCGGTTCAATGGCTGGGGAAGCTCCCGGAGCCGTATCGGCCGCGCGGGCGAGCCACAGCTTCCCTCTAAGGATGGCGGGACGATATTACGGGATGAGGCTCTTGTAAAATTCCGGAGCCGCGCCGGTTCCGAAGCCGGCTCGCAGCGAGGCTGTCCGCCGCCGACCGGTCCCCGGTTTCCCGGCGCTGGCGTCGGGCCTGCCCCAGCGGTCGCGATTCATCATGTCGAGGGCGTTCGGTCTTCTCCCCTCCCGCTCGGCGGAAGACCCCGCCTTTCTCCCCTCCCGCTTTGCGGGAGGGGTCGGGGGAGGGCCTCTCGGCGTGGACAGGCCTTTGCCGGGCTGCGCCCGCCGTTTCCGCTGGCGCGAAAACGGCCCCCCACCCGGCCTCCCCCGCAAGCGGGGGAGGAGGCTTCCCGCAATTGGCGGCATGGGGTCCAATCAACGATCCTTGGTATGCCTCCGGCGGCGCTTGCAGGGGAGTTTCCGGCGCGGTCACTCCGCCCGGACGCCCGCGCGGGCCGGGTCGGCGCACGGCATGGCGCCGCCGGGCGAGTCGTCCTGCGCCGTATCGAATGCCAGCTCCAGAAGGCTGCGCAGCATGGCAAGGCGGGTTTCGCACGAGGTCGCGTCGAAGAGCCGGTCTTCGAACAGCGCATCATGCGCGCGCAACGCCCGGACCGCCTTCGGAAAAAATGCAAGACCGGCCTCGGTTAATTTCGTCCGGCCGACCTGTCTCGGCTCTCGCGGCCAGGGCGTTTCGAGCAATGTCTTCCCGACTTTCTCTTCCACGGCGCGGACATGCTGCGTCACGCTCTGCCGGGGAATGCCAAGGCGCTCGGCGGCTCTGGCGCTGCTTCTTTCCTCCGCCATCGCCAGAAAAGAACGAAGATAGGTCATATTGATATTTTTCATAATCGCAGAATGGGCATTATGCGAAATGCCCTCTTTGCGACCGCAAGTCTGGCGTTCGTTTCCAGCCCCGCAATGGCGGCGGACATGCTGTCCGTCGGCGTCGGCGGCTATATGCAGCAATGGTTCGGCTACGCCGACCGCGATGACGACGGCGCGGAAGGCGGCTGGGCGGCCCAGTCCGACAGCGAAATCTGGTTCAGGGGTTCGCTCGAGGCCGACAGCGGGCTCAAGTTCACCGTCCATATGGAGCTGGAAGGCGACCGGGGTAACCATATCGACGAGTCCTTCGCGCGCGTCAGCGGCGAATTCGGGCAACTCGAGTTCGGCGCGCGCGACCATGCGATGGTGCGCATGCACTCCGGTATCAGCGATGTCGGCATCGGCCTGACCGCCGGCGACACCCAGAAGTGGATTCCGGGGGCCTATCTCGACACCTACGGCCACGCCATCGGCAACGCCCGGAAGCTCAACTACATCTCGCCGCGCGTGTCCGGCCTGCAGGTCGGCCTGTCCTACGCGCCGGACGACACGACCCAGGCCGCCGCAGACACGCCTTCGGGCAATGACGATGCGGGCTGGGGCGCCGCCCTCAACTTCCAGCAGGCGGTCGGCGACATGGCCGTCACCTTCTCGCTTGGACACAAGAGCACGGACTCGGCGGGCGCGAAGGTCGAGTACATGTCCGGCATGCAGGCTGCTGGTGATGCCGTAGGCAGAGGCACGCGTATCACGCCGAAGGAATACAAGGCGCACAAGGAAGCGTGGGAAGCGTGGGAATATCTCGATCAGAACGTGAAAAAGAACACGGCGACGATCGACGCAACGAACACCGTCCAAGCTATCGCTCTGGCCGGCTATACCGGCCGGGCGGCGATCATGGGCGCTACAAGCTCCATGACGAAAGGCGACAGCTCGACCTACACCAATGTCGGCGTGGGCGTCGGCTTCGGGGCGTTCAAGTTCAATGTCGCCTACGCCACATCCGACGGCGGCGCCTATACCACCGCGCCGGCGAATGTGCCGATCACCGCAGATGAAGCGGGCCAAATCAGCGATTTCACCTATGAGGCGTCGACCGGTACGATTACCGAGACAGGTCATGAAGGTGACTTCACCGATGACGGCGTAGGCAATTCTGCGGCGGAGAGCGCTACCAACAACGACCCCACCAACGATGTGTGGATGGGCACGAAGGTCGTCGAGGACAAGTCGAAGAACGCCGATGTCTGGGGTGTGAGCGTCACCTACACGGACGGCCCGATGGCGGTCAGCCTCGGCCACATGACGCACGAGACGGACGCCGGCACGGAGCGCGAGGCCACCATGTTCTCGGCTTCCTACACGCTGGGGCCGGGCGTGGCGTGGAAGACTTCGGTCTTCACCGTCGAGGACGATACCGGTAAGGACGACAAGACCACCGCCGCGGATGACGAGAGCGATGCCGAAGGCACCGGCTTCGTGACCGGCATCACCATCAACTTCTGAGCACATCTGCCTGAAAGGGCGGCGGCGGCGTCACGGGTTGTCCCCAACCCTCCTCCGTCGCTGTCGTCCGGGGCGGCGTTGGTGTTGCAACGGCGCCGCCCCACCCTTGCTCAAGCGCAACAATTTCCCATAATGCCCATTTTGCGACCGGCGTTCGGAAGTGTTTTCCTCATTCCGAATTCCTTCCGGTAACAGCCGTCCGGGATTGGACGACGCGGCCATCCTGCCCGCCCGGCGGCGCGCCCGCAATCCGTCGAACGACGATTTTCCAGTCCTGTTGCAT
>JAJDVH010000080.1 GCA_022826185.1 Alphaproteobacteria bacterium | reverse complement strand
CGGCCTCGCCTGGGGCACCTCGGGCTCCCGGGCGCTCTGCGGGCGCTACCCGATGCCGGTGATGAAGAAGTCGCAGTACCGCTGGCAGATGACCCAGCCCGTGCCGGCGACGACGCCTGCGACCGGCTGCAACCCGACCGGCCGTTCTTCCGTGCTGTGGGAATCGCTCCGCGAGCTGCCGGTCTCCGGCGAGAGCTTCGGCTACCTGCTGTGGAGGAAAAAGAATTGCTGCATGCTCTGAACCGGCCCGAAATGCCGTGGCTAATGCGAACCCTCGGCGGGCTCGCCGCCCTCCTGCTTCTCGGCGCCTGCGCCTGTCCGGTGCGGGCGGATGAAATGCCCGCCGCAGGCGCCGAAGCCGACGCATCCCGCCTGGTCGACGAGGTGCTGCGCCAGGCCGGCAACGGCGATCTTGGCGAGTGGACCCGCTCGATCATGGACCGCGCGCTCAAACGCGCCGGCGAAACCGCCGGGCAGACAGTTCCCGAGGGCTCGAAACACGACGTCACCGTCCTCCCGGCCGAGCGCCATGCGGAGAGCTTCGCGGCGCGGCGCCCCGCCTCGGCGGAGGTGCTGATCTTCACCAGCCTGTCGGTTCCGGCGACGAGTTGGCGGCAATGGGCGCGGGACGCGGTGCAGACGGGCGCGCCGCTGGTGCTGAGGGGCGTTGCTTCGGAAGGGCTGCGGCGGACCGCTGCGGATATCCGCGCCCGGCTCGGCAACCACGAGGCAGGCATTGCCATCGATCCGCGCCTGTTCCGCCTGTTCGATATCGAACGCGTGCCGGCGGTGGTCGTCGTGCCGGGCGGCGTGCCGACCTGCGAGAGCCGGGGCTGTTCGGATGACCTGCCGCCGCCGCACGACGTCATCGCCGGCAATATCGGCCTCATTGCCGCAATGGAAGCCATCGCCTCCGAGGGCGAAGCGGGTCGCGAGACCGCGCGCCTCTATCTCGAACGCATGACGGGAGACGAGCGGTGAGGGCGTGGGCGCATCGGCGGACCCGGCTGCTCGGCACGATTCTCCTGGCGGCGGTGTTCGGCTTCCTGCTCTGGATCGTGTTCGGCGGCGGCGCCCGGGCCGAGGACCCCAGGGCGGCGGCGCGCGCCATCGGCAATGCGGGCGCCGCTGCGGCCGGTGCCATCGCTCGTGACGCCTCGAATGCGGCGACGGTGCCGGGATACGCGGGGACGAACCTGCCGGAACGCAGCATCGGCGCCGACGACCTGGAGAGCGAAGGCCGCGCCAGGCTTGCCGATCCCGACGATCCCGGCGGCAAGGCGGGGCGCAGCGTGGTCGAAGGGGTGACGGTCCGGCCCGATGTGCCCGTGACCGACAGCGACCCCGGCGTCGCACGCGGCAAGACCGTCGCCGCCGATCCGCAGGCGCCGTCCCACGGCGCGGGCAGTCTCGCCTCGGGCAGCGTCTCGGACTGCACTGCCGACCTGCCGGATGCGGGGCGCGGCGGCGCCTGCGGCGCGGTGCGCTGGTGCGTCGGCGCGGACTGCGACAGCAGGCAACCGCAATCCAATACCGGCTTCGCCGAGGCGACGACGCGGCTCAACATGGCGATGGAGATGGGCGGCGAGGAGTTCGACCGCAACAGTCTCCGCATCTTCACCGGCAAGCGCCGCGCCTGCCATATCAAGCTGTTCGGGCTGGCGAACTGCTGCAGGAACTCCGGCCTGCTGGTCGGGCTCGCCAACTGCTCGGCCTCGGAGCGCGAGCTGGCGGAAGAGCGCAACGCCGGCAACACCCACTATCTCGGCAAGTACTGCTCGAAGCGCACCTTCTTCGGCGTCTGCATCCGCCGCTCGCGGGCCTGGTGCGTGTTCTCATCGAAGCTCGGGCGCATCCTGCACCAGCAGGCGCGGCCACAGCTCGGCATCGGCTGGGGCAACTGCCGGGGCTTCACCGTGGCGGAGATCGAGCGCATCGATTTCGCCGCCCTCGATCTGTCGGAGTTCACCGAAAACCTGATGGACGGCGGACAGGAGCCCGCCGTCGCGCTGCCCGACGCCGGCGGCACGCAGACGCTCATGAAGAACCGGGTACGCGACTTCTACGGGCGGCAACCGTGATGGCGGGCGCCGTGAATACTGCCGTCCTGCGCGGCCTGACGCGCCTCCTCGCGGCCCTCGGCATCTGGGCCGCGCTCGGCGCCTCGGCGGCTGGCGGGGACACGCGTGCCGGAGAATGGCGGTCCTGGTGTGCCGATTCCGGCGCCGGCGCCTCGCTTGGCTGGCACTTCTATTGCGACCGGCAAGAGGAAGCGCAAGAGGTCGAACCGGCGCCCACACAACCTCCGCCCGCATCGCCCGACATCGAACATACGCAATCGGCCACCGAGCGCATCCAGGCGCTTCGTAAGGCTCTCGAAGAGGCCCGCGCGGAGGCGATCCTCGATCCGACACCGGCGAAGGTGACGGCCTATCTGCGGCTCCAGCAGGAGACGCTGCAACGGGCCGCTGTCTTCTCCGACGTCTTCCGGCGCACGGTCTGGGCGAGCCCGGGGCTCGACTACACGCTGAAGCGCCCGGTCGGCGCGCTGGCCAAGCAGGTCTGGTCCGACAGACGGCGCGTTGACCGCGACCGGGCACTGGCGAGCCTGAAGGACCGCTACGGGCTGATCTATCTGGGCCACGCCGGCTGCGCGGGCTGCAAGGTATTCGGGCCATTGCTGCGCGCCTTCGCCACCCGCCACGGCCTCGGCGTGCTCGCCGTCTCGCTCACCGGCGAGGCGCTGGAAGGCTGGCCCGAGGCGGTCGCCGATAACGGGCGCGCTGCAAGGCTCGGCCTCGGCGACGCCCCGGTGCCGGCGCTCGTGCTGTTCGACACGAAGACGCAGCGCGTGCAGCCCGTCGGCTTCGGCGTCATGGCCGAGGACGAAATGGCCGAACGGATCTTCGCATTGACCGCCCTGGAGCCCGGACATGACTATTGAGCGAAAGAACGGCGTGAC
>JAJDVH010000084.1 GCA_022826185.1 Alphaproteobacteria bacterium | reverse complement strand
AAGAGGACGCTATGACAGGCATACGAAACGAGCCCAGCCGAAAAAGGACATCTGGCTGCGACCGCTCCGCAAGGACTGGAAGCGGACGCTCAATCGCTGAATCCATCACCCTCATCACCGCGTGACCGAACGCTTTCCGGCGCGGTGGACTGCCGCGATCGATGTCCGCGACATTCAAAGGCGCAGAACTTACGCGTACCGGGATTCGGAAGGACGTTCCTACGACGAGGGTGACACTTTCGGGAGCGCTGGAAGTTCCTTCGCTGGAGAACGCAAAGCCCTGTTGTATCAGGCAGGAACCACCCTCCCGGTCTCTTCGGACTTCGACCTTTTCCTGAACGCAGCGCACGACGACATCGACGAGGCGGGCAACGTCTGGAGCTGGAGGGTTGGCGGGCGCTTCCGGCCAAACGAAGCCCTGGCGCTGCGCGCGTTCCGGGGTTCTTGGGATATCGCACCGAGCATGAACGATCTCAACGCTCCCAGGGTGATTGATTACTCCGACGTTTGCGACACCCGCGCACCGCCCTGCACCAGTCAACGGATTTCTCGCGAGACCGGCGGCAATCCCGACCTTGAGCCGGGTGAAGCAACCGATGTCGGCATGGGAGTGACCTTGCGTGCCGGTGGGCTCACCCTCGGCGCCGACTGGTACCGGGTCGAGGTCAGCGGCGTGCCCGCGCGGATCAGCCCGCAGCGTCTCGTCGACCTCGATGCCTCGGGCCAGAGCCTGCCCGCGGGAGCGGCCATCATCCGGGACAGCGAGGGCCGCATCGAAAGGATTGTGAGCCCGACGCTGAACAGCGGAGAAGGCGAGTTCGAGCGCGTCGCGTTGCGAGCCGGCGCCGAGTGGGACACCGATTGGGCGGCGCTGGACATGGATATCCATGTTTTGCGGGAGGTGAGCGGCGAATCCCGCGTTGCAGGGGTCAAGCAGCCGGGCGATTTCCCGCGTCATCGCGCTCATGCCGTGCTCAAGGCGAGCCATGGAGACGTGACTGCGAGTTGGAATGCCTACATGGTCTCCGGCTATTGGAATGCCGCCCGGACCGGCCGGTGGGGCAGGTGGACCGGGCATGACCTCGCCGTCCATTGGCGGGATGCGTCGGGCCTGGACGGGTTCGCCATTGCCGCGGGCATCCTCAATGTGGGGAACCGCGGGCCTGGCTTGAATCCCGCCAGTCCGGACGAACCGGCGATCACCAGCCGCTCCCGCGCGGGACGGACGTTCTTCCTGCGCGCCACTATGTCCTGGTAGCGCCTTGTGGGGTCGCAGTCGGCTGATGTCAGCGAGTTCAGCAACAAAGTGAGTGTCCGGCGAGGACCGCAGGGCGTACTGCTGTGAACCGGGGCCGGTTATGCCAACGGCATCGACTTCGGACTCATGGGAAGACTGCGGCCCATATCGTCGCCCCGGACTTGCCTGCCCCCGCGCAGGCGGGGGATCCGGGGCCCAGCCTCGGTCCTGGCGGCAGTTTCAGCAGTCGAGCTTGCCCTCCACCGGCTGCAGCGGTGGCGCGAGTCAGGGTCCCGGATCGGGTCCGGGATGACGACATGGGCCCCGGCTCGGGGGCCGGGGCGACGGTGGAGGTGGCTCCGTCATCGGTTCCGGTCAACGACCGCTGGTATTATGCCGTTGATGAAGCGCGAAGCGGCAGGTGCGAGCTATGCGTCCTGTTCGAGCTGCCGGTCGTCCCGCCATTTCCACGGCAGGAGTTCGTCGGGCCTGTTCTGCGGTGTCCCGGCGATGCGGGCGAGCATGTCGGCGAACCAGGCCTGGGGATCGACATTGTTGAGCTTGGCGGCGCCGATCAGGGTGTACATCGCCGCCGCGCGCCTGCCGCCATCTTCGGAATCGTAGCCGAGAGCGGACATGAGGCTGTCCGCGTTTCGCGCGGCGAGCGCCTGAAGCGGTGGCGGACAAGCCGCCAGGCGGTATGGCGGATCGTCATTCGTCTGTCAGCATCCACCCTCTTCAGCCGGCTGACCTGCCCCCCGGGGCCCGGCCAGCGTACCTCGATTTCCAATACCGTCCCATTGCCGCGCAGCCCGAAATGCAGCACCGAAGGACCCCGCGACAGGCAGCCCGCGCCGAGCCGGACTTCCTGCGTCTGCATGCCCGAAGCCGTGCGCATGGCAACCGGCGCGCCGATCCGGTCGAATATCGCAGCGTCGAGCACGAATTAGCGATCGCCGTCGGAAATGCGGCGCCACATCCGGGTCCATCGACGACGGCCCGGCCCGGACCCCGCCTCCCGACAGGTCCCCGGTTCGGCGGCGACCGGTCCGCTCACCGACCGGAGGATGCGGCAAGCGCCTCTTCGCGCGTTTCCCTGCAATCGAGGACCGAAAGGAAGCCGCTCATCGCCATGACCGAACGGCATTGCGGCGCGAGCGCGGCAATGACCAGCGCGCCGCCTTCCTCCCGACAGGCCTTGGCCCCGATCAGCAGGGATCGCAGCCCGGCGCTGTTGACATAGCTCATGCCCTCGCAGTCCAGGACCACACGGACCGCGCCGCGCCCGATGGCGGCGGAGATGCGCTCCATCAGCACCGCGGCGCCGACGCCGTCCAGCCTCCCGACCAGCGAGAGGACCACCACGCCCTCCTCACGGCGCTCCCCGATCTCCAGCTCGGCCTCGCCCGCCTCCGGCCCGCGGGACCGGGACGGGGCTGCAAGCGCCGCCTCGCGGGTCTCGTGGTAATCGAGCACGGACAAGAGGCCGCTCGCTTCCACGACCGCCCGGCATTCGGGCTGGAGCGCGGCGACGGCGAGGTCGCCGCCCTCCTGCACGCAGCTCTTCGCGCCGATGAGAAGCGCACGGAGCCCGGCGCTGCTGATATAGTCGAGACTGCGGCCGTCGAGCACGACCCGGTCGCCCAGCCTGGCGGCATCGCAGAGTTCCGCCTCGAGCGCCGGCGCGCCGGCTCCGTCCAGCCGGCCGGAGGGCGAGACCAGAACGGTCCGGCCTTCCCTGCGCGCTTCGATCTTCATCCCCGGCCTCCACCCGCGCGCGCCGCGGCGACGAGTTCCTTCATGCGCGCGCTGTCGATGACGCCGGGCACCAGCGTGTCGCCGATCACGAAAGCCGGCGTGCCGCTGATGCCGATCTCGCGGGCCAGCGCCTGGGTCTCGTCGAGATAGGCCTGGATGGCCGGGTCCTCCATGTCCCGCCTGAGCCGCTCCAGGTCGAGCCCGGTTCCGACGGCAATCTCCAGCACCTTGCCCTCGCTGAGTTCCGGCTCCTTCATGAGCGCGAGGTGGAAGGGGTAGTATCTGCCCTGCCGGTCCGCCGCCATCGCCGCGCGGGCGGCGAACACCGAGACCGGGCCGAGTATCGGGAACTCCTTCCAGACGACGCGCACATTCGCGTCCTCCTTCAGCAGCGCCGTCACCGCCGGCAGCGCGCGCTTGCAGTAGCCGCACCGGTAGTCGAAGAACTCGACCACGGTGACATCGCCCCCGGTATTGCCGGAGACGGGCGACAACGGGTGCGCGCGGAGCGCCTCGCCGTTCTCCCGGATGGCGGCTTCGGCGCGCTTGCGTTCCTCTTCCTGCCGCTTCGCCCGGAGAAGGCGTATGGCCTCCTCGATCACCTCGGGGTTCTTGAGCAGGTAGTCCCGGACCATTCCCTCGATGGCGTTCCTGTCGGGCCCGGACCCGTGATCGGAATGGGCCGCGGCCGCAATCGGCGCCATGAGGACCAGCGCGGCAAGCGCCGCCGAAATCGCACGTTTCATTTCCTGTTGCCCCTCTTGGAATCTGATAGGGATGGAGAACGTTGGCCGGACGCGGAGCCCGAACGCGGACCGGGCGGCGGAGGGCTCCGCCTTGCAAGCCGCGCGTCCGGGGGTGGCAATCGCCGCCTGAGAAAATCGCCCGGCTGAACGCGGTTAGGCGCTTGATCGTCGATGTTTTCGATGCCGGCAACGCTCACGGGGCGCAACCTTCGCCCGCATGTCGACTGCGACGCGCAGGGCCTCATCTTTCCTGCTCCGTCGATGGCGGGGCCGCTTCCAACATCGCCACTGCCCGAAGCCTCAGCGTCGTCAGCACCGCCATCCGTTCCAGCGACCTTGCCGCGACCCGGCGGCCGACCCCGTTCCGTGTCAGCAGTCCGGTGTCGCGCTCCAGCGTCCACAGCCGTTCATCCAGGATTCCGATCAGGCTTTTCAACAGGATGCGCCTTGTCCCCGAGGGCGCGCTTCCATCCGCAATTGCCGCAAACACCAGTTCCAGGGCGCCATCGACGGCTTCGGACATCTCTTCGCGCGCAAGCTGCGCAGGCTGCAGTTCCCCGGCCACCGCTTCGAGGCCCAGCCCCTCAGCCTCCTGAGCGCCGCCGGAGAAGGCGGTATACATTACTTGCATCACAATGCCTCCTCAGGCGAGCGCGGCAATCGCCGCCTTCCGCGTTTCCCGGTACCTGAACCCCCTGCATGGGTCTAATCTGCTTTCATGCTCCTGTTCCCCGGACATGGGGCCGGTCCTTCTCCGCCAGGAATGCCCCCACAGCATTATTCAATCCCCCTGCAGCGCGACGATGGGGTCGAGGCGCGAAGCCTGGTGGGCGGGCTGGAGACCGAAGAACAGGCCGACGGCGGAAGAGACGCCCAGCCCGACGATGACGGAGAGCGCCGAGACGAAGAACTCCCAGTCCGTGTAGTTGCAGATGCCCCAGGTGGCGCCGCTGCCGGCGGCGAGTCCGACCAGGCCGCCGGCAAGCGTCAGGATCACGGACTCGATAAGGAACTGGCGCCTGATGTCGCCGCGGCTTGCCCCCAGCGCCCGGCGCACCCCGATCTCCCGGCGGCGCTCCGTTACCGAGATCAGCATCACGTTCATGACCCCGATGCCGCCGACCACGAGGCTGATGGAGCCGATGGCGGCCAGCAGCAGGGTCATCACGCCGAGCTGAGACTCCATCTGCTCGATCAACTGCCGGGCGGTCGTGATTTCCAGCTTGAGCCGGGGCGCGCGCCCTTCGAACCAGGCCCCGACGGCGGCGGCCGCGTCCTCGTGGTGGACGCCGGGCGCGGCGCGCGCGACGATGGTATCGACGCTCGCCCTGGGCGTAACCCGCCAGGCAGTGACGGCGGACACCAGCACCGCGTTGTCGGCATCGACGTCGACGGGCGACCCGTAGGCGTCCGGGCGCTTCTCGAGCACGCCGACGACCCTGTAGAAGCGTCCGTCGACCTCGAGCTCCGCCTCCAGGGGGTCGAGCGTGCCGGCCCGGCGGATGCCCGCGGCGACCTTCGCGCCGACGACGGCCCAATTGCTCTCCGCATCGAGGTCCGAGACGAACCGGCCTGCGGCCAGTTCCAGCTTCACCAGGTCCGCATAGGAGGCCGTGACGCCCTTCATGGACGCGCTGCCGGCGCCGACCTTCCGGCCTGCATGGACGAAGCCGCTGCCGCCCGGGACCGTCGGCGCCGCCGTCGAGATCTCCGGCAGCGAGTCGGAAAGCGCGAGCGCATCGTCGAGACTGATGCCCGGCCCCCGGTAGCCTTGCGCCGTCCGCACCGTGACGATGTCGGTGCCGAGCGCCTCGAACTGCTTGCGCGCCTCGGCCGTGGCGATCTCGCCGGCCGAGACCATGGCGATCACCGAGGCGATGCCGATGGCGATGCCGACAAGGCCCAGCAGGGTGCGCAGGCGCGCGCGGGAGAGGCTGCGCGCCGCCTCGCGCAGGCTGTCCATGAGCGCCGGTCCCGCATGCGTCATGCCGTACCGCTCTCCGCGGACGCCCGGACATCTTCGAGAAGCTCGCCGTCGCGGATCAGCGCCCGGCGCCGGCACTGCATGGAGATTGCGGCGTCGTGGGTGATGATGACCACCGCGATCCCTTCCTCCCGGTTGAGGCGGATCAGCAGTTGCATCACCTCCTCGGCCGTGTCGGAGTCGAGCGCCCCCGTGGGCTCGTCCGCCAGCACCGCAGACGGCGTCCCCACAAGCGCCCGCGCGATCGCCACACGCTGCTTCTGCCCGCCGGAGAGCTGGTCCGGCCTGTGGTCCAATCGGTCGCTCATGCCGACCTTGCCCAGTATGTCCTCCGCCCGGCTGCGCGACGCCCGCCGGCCCGCGCCCCGATAGACCAGTGGCAGGGAGACATTCTCCAGCGCCGTCAGGTGTCCCAGAAGATTGAAGGACTGGAACACGAACCCGATATGCTCGTTGCGGAAGGCGGAGAGCTCCCGGTCGTTCATGGTCGAGACATCGCGTCCGTCGATGCGGTAGGAACCCGAAGTCGGCCGGCCCAGCAGGCCCAGAATGTTCATCAGCGTGGACTTGCCGCTGCCGGACGGCCCCATGATGGAGACCAGGTCGCCCGCCTCCACGCGCAGGTCGATGCCCTTCAGCACCTCGACCTCCACCGGCCCGAGGCGGAAGGTCTTGCGGATATCGGCAAGCTCCAGCAAGGCGCCGCTCAGCCTCCCGGAACCAGAATGGTTTCGCCCGCCTTCAGACCTCCGCGGACCTCCACCGAATCCCGCGCGGTCGGGCCGATCTCGATCCGGCGCTCCTCGACTTCGCCGGTCGCGGGATCGACCACGCTGAGGCGGTGCGCGCCGCCCCGGCTTTCGACCGCGGCGAGCGGCACGGAGAGCGCCTTCGGGTTGTGGTAGGTGACGATCCGGAGCCGGGCCGACATGCCGGACCGGAGCCGGGCAGCCTCCTTCGGCCCGACAGGGTCCAGCGTGACGGTGAGATCGAATTTCGCGATGCCGCCGCGCGCCCTGGGGTCCGCCTGCGCGGCGACATGCGTCACCTCGCCCTTGAGACGGAGCCCCCGGAAGGCGTTGCCCGTGACGGTGACCTTCTGCCCGGTCCGGAGCTTTACCACATCGGTTTCGTCCACCTGGACCGACGCTGCCATGCGCGAGAAATCGCCGATCTTGAGCAGGTCCTGCCCGGTCCGCGCCATACCGCCGACCGTCGGCTCCTGGCCGGTGCGGCCGGCCGCCAGCGCGACGCCCGAGATCGGCGCACGCACCACGCCGTGCTTCAACTCCTCCTCTGCGGCCTGGAGTTCGGCGCGGGCGGTCTCCGCCTCCATCCGCGCGTCTTCGAGCGCTTCCTCCGTGGCCTGGGCGCGCACCGCGGCGAATTCCTCCCGGGCCGCCTCGAAGTCCAGCTGCTGGCCCCTGAACTGCCGCTCCGCGTCCTCGTGCGCCGAGGTCGAGATCAGCCCTTCCTCGAACAGGAAACGGCTCTTGTTGATGGCAGTGCGGTGGCCTTCCATGTCCAGCCGTGTCTTGGTGAAGCTCCGCCGCGCCCTGACCATCTGCCGGCTGTTCTCCCAATCCTCCAGCTCCCGCAGGCGTTCCAGCGTCGCCGCATGGCGCCGGCGCGCACCCGAATATCTCTGCCTGGCCCGGCTGAGGTCGAGTTCCAGCAGCGTATCGCCCTCTTCGACCTTCTGACCGATGCGGAAATTGACCGCCGCAATCTCTCCTTCGACCGAGCTGCGCACAGGCACCGTCCGCCAGGGCGCGAGCCTGCCCCGGAGCGTGATGCCGTCCGAGACCGGGCGGGGCCGGACCGTCACGCGGGGCCCCGTCCCCTCGGTCGCGGCGGAGGCCTCGGCGGACACGCCCTCGAACAGGTCGAAGGAGCGCGTGGTCCAGTAGCCGGCGCCGAGGAACAGGCCGAGCGCCAGCACCATGCCCAGGCCCTGCACGACGCGTACCTTGCGCAGTGCGGACGCCAGCGCCGCATTTCGGTCCTCGATCTCCCGGTAGGCGTCCTGGAGCCGGTGGTGCTGCGCCTCCGCCTCCTTCGCCAGCCTGAGCTCGGTCTCCCTGAGCTCGCGCAGCTCGGTGATGTCGCTGAACACAGCGATCGCGGCCACGGTTTCGCCGCCGTCCCCGCGCCTGAGCCAGGAGGTGGCGACGGAGAGAGCGCGCGCCTCGCCGCTGCTCTCGACGCGGACCACGCGGCGCTCCGCATCGACGCCGGAGGCCGTCGCGTCGATGATGAGCTGCGTGAAATCGTCGAAGCCTTCCCGCAGGATGAAGAGTTCGGCGAAGCCCCGTCCCGCCGCCTCGCCGGCCTCCAGGCCCAGTATGCGCTCCGCCGCCGGGTTGAGCGTCTCGATGCGTCCGCCGAGGCCGACCACCAGAACCCCGTCTTCGAGGTTGTCCAGCACCTCGCGGTGGATGATGCCGGGCTCCGTCACCGCCCCACCTGCTCGACGGTTATTCCCCAGCGGTCCAGCGTCGTGCCGAGAGTCCGGTCGAGGGAGGCCAGCGAATCGCGGTAGCGCGCCACCGCGTCCAGCTCGCGCCGCTGCGCGGTCACGAGGTCGTCCTCGAACCGGGAGAGCTGGAATGCAGAGGAGAGGCCCTGCTGCAGCTTGCGGCGCTCGACATCGAGCTTGCGCTGCGCCAGTTCCCGCGCCTGGCCGGCAAGGTCGATCTGGCGCAGCGCCACCGCCACCTCGTACACGGCTCGACGCACCTGGATGCGGATCGACTGGCGGCGCTCGGCGAGCGATATTTCGGCGCGCCTCAGAGTGTTGCGCGCCCGGATCAGCGTCCGTCTGGCATCGTCGTTCTGGAGCGGCACTGTCAGGTTCAGCCCGCCGCTCCACTGCGTCAGGTCCCGCCCGCTGCGGTGCGAGGCCCGAGCGCTCAGCGACAGGTCCGGCAGCAGGGCGTTCTCGGCCGTCCTGAGGCCCATGCGCGCCAGCTCCATGCCGATTTCGGCGCGCAGCCAGTCCGTGCGGCGCGCAAACGCCGTCTCCATGCTCTCCTCAAGGTCCGGCTGCTCGGGCTCTATGGGCGGCTCCGCCTGCGGCCGGATGCTGACGCCCTCTTCGAGATCGAGTGTGTTGACGAGGTTCGAGTTGGCTGTCTCCAGCGCAGTCTCGGCGTCGATCAGAGCATATTCCTTGTCGGCGACGTCGGCCTCGGTCTGCACCAGATCCTGCGGGGCCATCCGGCCCGCCTCCACCAGCGCCCTGTTGATCTCGAGCTGCCGCCGCGCCCGCTCAAGCGCCTCGCGCGCGATGACGGTCCGCCGGTCCGCCCGCAGCACGCGGCGATAGGCCGAGACCGCGGACTCCACGATGCCGGCCGCGGTGTCCCGGAAGGCGCGGAGGTTTATACGCTCCTGCAGCCGCGCCCGGCGCAGCGGCTGGGTGTCGAGCTCCGGGCCGAAGCCCCTGAGCAGCGGCTGCGAAAAGCTGAGGGTCGTGCTTGCCTCCCTGTCGCGCTCGCCCGCCAGCGGCTTTCGGAAGGAGAGGTGGAAGCTGCCGCCGGTCGGAACGCGCAGGCTGGGGCCGATGGACACGTCCGCCGTCTCGTCTCCCCGGCTCGCGGCGTTCGTGTCCAGGCGCAGGCCTCCCGCCTCCAGGTCGTAACGCTCCTCCGCCGCCTCGAGCGTCAGCCCTTGCTCTTCGCGCCCGAGCCGCGCCTGGATCGCCGAGCGGCTCTTCGACAGCGCCAGCCGCACCGTCTCCTCGAGCGAGAGGTCGAGCCGCTCCGGCGGGACAGTCTGCGCCTTGGCCGGAAAGGGCAGGCAGGCGAGGGCCATGCACATGGCGCCAAGCGCCATTCCCCCGGCCGGGCCGATTAATCCCACCGCCACTCCGCAGGACCGTCAACACTCCAGGTCGAGAAGCCCGTTGCAATTTCTTAGCTCGTCCGCGTACCCCGGAAGCACTTTGATGTCGCTCGTGTCCCAGTTGCCTTGCTGGTTAAGGCATTCCGCCTCCACATTGCACCAATTGCCGGTGTCGTCGTCGACCGTGGTTATGGTCTCGTTCCTGCAAGTGCTGTTGGCCGAACTAGCGTTGTAATTCGACAGGCACGTAGAGGAGGTAACAGGGCACGGGCTTGTCGAAAGTACGCCATCGCAATTGTTCAACTTCCTGATGTCGGACATGGAGGCCGTCAGGCTCTGTCCCCCCGGACCTTCATATCGGTGCATGTTTCCCTGTCCGATATAGTATTCGGCCACCCTGCAGATCATATGGGACAGGGAGCAGCTCCACATCGCGCTCTCGGAATGC
The DNA here is from genome assembly GCA_022826185.1 of Alphaproteobacteria bacterium. Classification (GTDB taxonomy): domain Bacteria; phylum Pseudomonadota; class Alphaproteobacteria; order Bin95; family Bin95; genus Bin95. The sequence continues at coordinate 2,545 of JAJDVH010000084.1, read as the reverse complement.
CGAAAGCCCGCGCCTTGGCTGCCCGTCATGTCACGGCAAGTCCTGGACGCCGGGCTTTGATTGAAAGACCATTTGCAGTCGAACCGGTCGCAGATATGGCCACCGCAGGTGCAACGAGGTTCGCCTTCCCCGCCGCAAGGGCGGGCGCGAAGGTCGTGCATCGACGCGGTGTCCGGATTCACCAGGAGGGAAGAGGGAACGGTGTGCGCATCGCCCTCCGGATCGACTTGGCAGTAGATGGAATCGGGGTACGGCGCGTGCTCGGACGCGCATACATGGTAGCGCTCCTCATGCGTTCGGACATACTCGTAGCCCGTCGAGTAACTGCCCGAATGCACCGTGACCATGCGGACCATGCCTGCCAGTTCGCCGGACTCGACCGGCTCGACCTGATCCTTCCAGCAGAGGTCCGACTCGTCTATGCAGCATTTTATGCTTCTCGGCTCATTTGTGCTTAAACGTCCGTATGCTTTCTCGCTTTCGTCCGCGTGAATGTGTGTATCGCCTTCATTCCGAACATCTACATGGCCTAATATGTCCCCGTAGTCGGAGCAATGATTCTGCGCCCAAACCTCATAATATGGCGGAATACCCCGATGCTTCCAGCCCGAAGACAAGCAGGTCGCGCTTTCGGTGGTTATTCTGGCCCAATTGTCGCATCCACCATCACCTGTAATCTGCGAGAAAATTTTGTTAGCAGCTCCGGGCTGATCCGCCCTCGCGCGATCTGGATTTAAGTTCAACCCGACCGCGAGAACTACGGCCAGGATGGCAAGGGCAACCCTTCCAGAGAGCTTCCATGCGTCCATGTTCATCGTCATGGCCTCACTTCATCAAATTTGCGCCGGCTTTTCTCTCGCCGACTCCAGGACGGTTCTGCGAGCCCCGCAGGGTGTTCATATTTCTCATCGATCAAACCATAGAAATTGGGGAATCGCAATGGAAATTTCCAGGAAACTTCATGAACATTACGAACATTATTGTGTAGTTTTTGCAATTAGAACACTGCAATATAAAACTACAAGATTGATCTGCAATGTTAGGCGGCATCACTGACATTCGTAGTTTAATCGGCGGCGGTGGCCTGCCCAAAGTTCCCCGCAAGCCTGTCAAGGCCGTCACATGAAACCATCTGGCCCCGGGGCCCGCTCAGTGAGGCCGCCGGGCCGCCCCGCACGGGCCCGCTATGCCGCCGCCGTTGACAAGGCGGCGACGGGCCAGGGAAAGGGAGCCGCGGGTTCGGGCGACGCCGATGCTGGCGACAAACGGGGGCGAGAACGCAGCCTCGCCGTCCTGCGCTTCGGCCGGCGCTGACCGGGTTTCCTCAGCGAGCGAGCCAGACGCGGTCCAGAGGCTGCATGGGGCCCCACACCGGCCCGGGCGGATTCATGACCGATCTGCGCGATATCGTGACATAGGGCTCCTCGTTGAGGAAATAGAGCGGGAGCTCCTCGTTCACGATGCGCTGGAACTCATGGTAGAGGGCCTTGCGCTCTTGAAGGTCGAGGGTCGACGCCGCCTCCCGGAGCAGCGCGTCGACCCTCTCGTTGCAATAGCCCTGCGTGTTCGACCAGATCGCGTTCCGGATGTTGGCGCAGAGATAGATGCGATGCACGCCGATGACGGGATCGGGGTAGTTCCAGTAACCGTTCATGGTGAACTGGTAGTCCCAGGAGGCGATGCGCCGCGCCCAGCCCGGGAAGTCGGCGGAGGCGCGCAGCTCCACGGCGATACCCGCCTTCTTCAGCTGCGACCTGATGTAGTGGGCGCCGGTGGCGAGGCTGTCCGGGTGGAAAGGCGGGACGTCGAGAACCGCGCCGAAGCGCACACCGTCCGCGCCCGGCGGGAAGCCGGCTTCGTCGAGCAGCGCCCGGGCGCGCTCCAGGTCAAGCCGGTATCCGTTCAGCCCGTCGCTGTGGAAGGGGCTCGCGTGGTGCAGCGGACCGTAGCCCGGGCGGGGCAGGCCTCCGTGCAGCGTGTCCACCAGGAACCGCCGGTCGATGGCGTAGGCGACGGCCTGGCGAACCCGCAGGTCGTCGAAGGGCGGCCGGCGCAGGTTGAACTCGACATAGTTGACCGGGCCGAGCGCTTCGTAGCCGGCCGTGCTCACGCGGAGGTCGGGATTGTCCTGGATCCTCAGAATGTCGCGGAAACGCAGGCCGGCGAACGGGTAGTAGTCCACTTCGCCCGTCTCCAGCGCGAGCATGCGCGCCGACGGCTGCTTGAAAAACCTGACGACGATCCGGTCTAGCAGTGGCCGTCCCTCGATGAAGAAGTCATCGTTGCGCTCGAGGATCACATGCTGTCCCCTCACCCATTCCTTGAACCGGAAGGGGCCGGAGCCGACGGGCGCGGCGTTCATGGGATGGGTCTTCGGGTCCCGGCCGTCGCCGAAGACGTGTTTGGGAATGACCGGCATCAGGAGCGGGACCAGCGACTGCATGAGAGCGGGATGCGGCTTGTCGAGCCGGATCGCGACGGTATGGGGGTCCGGCGTGTCCACCCGGTCCACGGCGTCGAACATGGCGATGCCGAACGGGTGGTG
>JAJDVH010000095.1 GCA_022826185.1 Alphaproteobacteria bacterium | reverse complement strand
TTTCTGCAGAAACGCCGAAAGGCGGCCCCGGAAGCCGCCCCTCTCTCTACTTTCATTCTACACCATATGGGCGAAAGTCAAGCCCCTATGGGAACATAAAATGAAAATACCGGATATTTTTTCACGAAATGCCGGTGGAACCAAGGCCCGGACCGGCGCCCCATGTCCCGGCCCTCTTCCCGTCATACCCTCTCCTCCGTCATGCCTTCTCCTTGTCATGCCCCTCCCCGTCATGCCTTTCCTCGTCATGCCCGGACTTGTTCCGGGCATCCCCTTCCACCGCTTCCGCCGCACGGCCGCATGGATGCCCGGAACAAGTCCGGGCATGACGATATGGGGGTCGGGGCGCCGAGCGTCGATCCGAGTCTCGATTCCACCGGACCCTTCGAAACCCGGTTCAATCCAGGCCCTGCGCCCGTCGAAGGAGGCGTATTCAGGCACGACGGAAAGCGAGGGGGACAGGAGCCGTTGCGCGCGTCCAAAACCCCCGCTCGGCTTCACCCAATGGCTGAACCGGACAGCAGTGGAACAAGTCCGGGCCCGACGGTGGAGGGACAGGGCGCAGCGCACTCAAACATTCCGACCGGGACGCCGGCCCCGCTCCCGCAGGCGTTCCAGATCCTCGGCGAAGGCGGCGAGCACCTGCTCGTAGACGGGGCGCTTGAAGGCGACGATGCTGGCCAGCAATTCGGGGGTCGAGACCCAGCGCCAGGCGTCGAACTCCGGCGGCGTATGCCGGAAGAGGTCGATATCGCCGTCCGTCCCCGTAAAGCGCATCAGCACCCATTTCTGGGCCTGCCCCCTGTAGCGCCCGCCCCAGAGGCGCCGGGCCAGGCTCTTCGGCAGGTCGTAGGTAAGCCAGTCCGGGGTCTCGGCGACCGGTTCGGCCTTGTCGGTCCCGGCCTCCTCGGCGAGCTCGCGCAACGCGGCGGCCCGCACCGTCTCGCCGGCGTCGATCCCCCCCTGGGGCATCTGCCAGGCCCCCGGCGTATCGCGCCGCCGGCCGACGAAGATCCCGCCGGCCGCGTTGACCAGCACGATCCCGACATTGGCCCGGTAGCCCGCGGGCGGACGAGCGCTCACCGCCGCTCCGCGCCTGCCGGCTAGTGGGAAGCGTCGCCGGTATAGAAGGACAGCGCGCGCAGGAGGTCGAGCGCGCGCGTCAACTGGTAGTCGAAGGGCGCGGCCGGCTTCGCCTCTTCTTCGGCCTCCGGCTGTTCGACCTTGTCGAGCGCGCCGGGCAGGTCCGCTTCGCGGGTCCGGCGGCGGGCCTCCACCGGGGACAGCACCGCCTGCTTCACCTCGATGTCGGGCACGATGCCCTTGCCCTGTATCGACACGCCGGACGGCGTGTAATAGCGCGCCGTGGTGAGCTTCAGCGCGCCATGGCCGGTAATCGGGATCATCGACTGCACCGACCCCTTGCCGAAGGAGCCCGTGCCCATGACGATGGCGCGGCGGTGGTCCCGGAGCGCGCCGGCCACGATCTCCGACGCCGACGCCGACCCCTCATTGATGAGCACGACCAGCGGCAGCCCGCCCGCAATGTCGCCCGGCTTGGCGTTGAAACGCTGGGCGGAGTCCTTGTCCCGGCCGCGCGTCGAGACGATCTCGCCGCGCTCCAGAAACGCATCGGAGACCGCAATCGCCTGCTCCAGCAGCCCGCCCGGATTGTTGCGCAGGTCGAGCACATAGCCCTTCAGCCCGTCCCCGATCTCCTGCTTCAGGCGCGAGACGGCCTTTTCCAGCCCGGTCAGCGAATTGCCGTTGAAGGAGGTGATCCGGATATAGCCGACATCGTCTTCCGCGCGGCGGCGGACGGACTGGATCTGGATTACCGCCCGCACGATGGTGACGTCGAACGGCGCCTCTCCCTCGCGCCTGACCGTGACGGTGATCGGCGCGTCGACGGGGCCGCGCATCCTGTCCACCGCCTGGCTGAGCGTGAGGCCGAGTACGACGTCCCCGTCTATATGGGTAATCAGGTCTCCCGGCTTCAGGCCCGCCCGGAAGGCCGGCGTGTCGTCGATCGGCGAGACCACCTTGATGACGCCGTTCTCCATCGTGACCTCGATGCCGAGCCCGCCGAACTCGCCTTTCGACTGGACCTGCATTTCCTTGAAACTGCGCGGCGACAGATAGGCGGAGTGGGGGTCCAGCGAGGAAAGCATGCCGTTGATGGCCGCTTCGATCAGCGCCTCGACCTCGGGCTCCGCCACATGGTCCGCCCGCACTCGTTCCAGCACCGTGCCGAACAGCGAGATCTGGTCGTAATTGTCGTCGTCTTCCGCTGCTGCAGCCGCGCCGGCGAACGCCGTTACGGCGAGGATGGCCAGAAAGCGAATGACCATGACGGTTACCTGTCCTTTCCCGGTCGGCCGGGACGAGAGTCCGGCCGGCTCGAAGCGCGCGGGCGGCGCCCGCCGTCCGGCAGCATATTCAATTGGCTCTGGCGCGAAAGGCCGGCTTCTGCCTGCCCCGGTGGTAGGGATGGTCGGCGAGGATCGTCTCCGCCCGGTAGAGCTGCTCGGCCAACATAGCGCGAACCAGAAGGTGCGGCCATGTCATCGCGCCGAGCGAAAGGCGCAAATCCGCTCGCGACAAGACATTTTCTCCGTGACCGTCCGCCCCGCCGATCAGGAACGCGCAATCCCGCCGCCCGCTGTCGCGCCAGCTTGCAAGACGCCGGGCGAACCCCTCGCTGGACAGCATCTCGCCGCTCTCGTCGAGCACCGCAACCGCAGCGCCCGCAGGCACGGCGGCAAGCAGGCGCTCGCCCTCGCGCCGGGCGCGCGCCGGGCCGGCCACCACCTCGATTTCCGTGAGCGCCAGGGGCGCGCGCAACCGCTTGCGGTATCGCTCGAACAGCGCCGCCGCCGGATCGCCGCGCATCCGGCCCACCGCGACCACCGCCAGGCGCATCTATGCGCGGTCCTGCGGCAGCGACCCCCACATCTTCTCAAGACGGTAAAAGTCGCGGACCTCGGGACGGAACAGGTGGACGATGACATCGCCGCCGTCGACGAGCACCCAGTCCCCCTGCCCTGCGCCCTCGACCGGCGGCACGGCCGGCAGCAGCGGCTTCAGCGCGTCGACCAGCCGTTCCGCAATCGACTGGACATGGCGCTGCGAGCCGCCGGAGGCGATGACCATCGCGTCGCAGACGGCCGTCTTGCCGCGCATGTCGATTTCCACCACATCGAGCGCCTTCATTTCGTCGAGCGCCGCGCGCACGGCCCCCAGGAGGTCGGGGCTGCCGGGCGATGCCGGCGCGGTCGCGATGGATGTCTGCATCGACGGACGGCGACTCCTTATTGCCGTCGCGGACGCCGGGTGGCGGCGTACCGGCAGATAGCACCACAGAGGGGGCTCGCCGCCGGCGAGAAGCGCGGACCGCTCCGGGCGCAGCCGCGCCCTTGCGAACCGCACGGCCGCCTTACCGGAGGCCGCGTTCGCATGATAGGGCGCGCGCGCGAAAACGGCAATCGGCACCTCGCGGAACAACTGCTGCCAGCCGCGCCAGCGCGGCAGCTGGCGCAAATTGTCGGCGCCCATCAGCCAGACGAAATCGACCGCCGGGAACCGCCGTTTCAAGGCCTGCACGGTGTGGATGCTGTAGCGGGTGCCGAGTTCCGCTTCCAGCGAGGAGACGGCGATGCGCGGGTGGCCGGCGACCGCGGCGGCGGCAGCCTCCCTCTCCGCCAGCGGCGCCATGCCGTGCTCCTCCTTGAGCGGGTTCTGCGGCGACACCAGCCACCACACGCGGTCGAGGCGGAGCCGCTTCAGCGCTTCGAGCGAGATATGCCGGTGGCCGGCATGGGCGGGATTGAACGACCCGCCGAGAAGGCCGATACGCCCCGCCGCCGGCGCAATGCGGACGCGCGCCGCCGACGGCGCGGCGCGGACGCGGGCCGGCTGCGCCACTCAGGGCCTCACCGTACCGTCGCCCCGCACCACATATTTGTAACTGGTCAACTGTTCCGCCCCGACCGGACCCCGGGCATGGAACTTGTCGGTCGAGATGCCGATCTCCGCGCCGAAGCCGAACTCGCCCCCGTCCGCGAATTGCGTGGAGGCGTTGTGCAGCACGATGGCGCTGTCCACATGGGCGAGGAAATGCTCGGCGGCGGCCTCGTCCTCGGTCAGGATCGTGTCGGTATGCTGCGAGCCGTAACGCCGGATGTGGCTGACCGCGCCCTCCACGCCGTCCACCACCCGGGCCGAGATCACGGCGTCCAGATACTCCGTGTTCCAGTCCTCCTCGCCGGCGGGCACGGCCCGGCCGTCCATCGCGCAGACTTCCGTGTCGCCGCGCACCTCGCAGCCCGCCGCAATCAGGTCGTCGAGGATCGCCGGCATGTGGCTTTCGGCCACCGCGCGGTCGAACAGGATGGTTTCCGCCGCGCCGCAAATGCCGGTGCGGCGCATCTTGGCGTTGATGGCGACGCGGCGCGCCTTCTCCAGGTCCGCCGCACCGTCCACATAGACGTGGCAGAGCCCCTCCAGATGGCCGATCACAGGCACCCGCGCCTCGTCGAGCACGCGCTGGATCAAGCCCTTGCCGCCGCGCGGCACCACCACATCGACCGCGCCGCGCATAGAGAGCATGGCGCCGACGGCCGCGCGGTCCCGCACCGGCACAAGCTGGATGCAGGCTTTCGGCAGGCCGGCCGCCTCCAGCCCCTCATGCAGGGCCCCGACGATGGCCATGCTCGAATGGAAGCTTTCCGATCCGCCGCGCAGGATCGCCGCATTGCCCGATTTCAGGCAGAGCCCGCCGGCATCGGCGGTCACATTGGGCCGCGACTCGTAGATGATCCCGACCACGCCGAGCGGCGTGCGCACGCGCTCGAAGCGCAGGCCGTTCGGCCGGGTCCAGGAGGCAGCCACGGACCCCACAGGGTCGGGAAGGCCGGCGACCTCCTCCAGCCCGCGCGCGATCGCCTCGACCCGCGCCTCGTCGAGCCTGAGGCGGTCCACCATCGAGGCGCGCAGGTGGGCAGCGTCTTCCAGGTCGCGCGCATTCGCCTCCAGCAGGCGGGAGCAACCGTCCCGCACCGCCTCTGCCGCCGCCCGGAGCGCACGGTCCTTGACCTCGCCCGGCGTCACCGCCAGCCGTTCCGCCGCCGCCCGCGCCTCCCGGCCCAGACCGGCCACGATCTCGATTGCGTCTTCGCTCATGTCACCACCAGGTCGTCGCGATGGATCATTTCGGTGCGGCCACGATACCCCAGGACGGCCTCGATGTCCGCGCTTCTGAGGCCGAGGATGCGCCGCGCCTCGTCGGCGTCATAGGCAACGAGGCCGCGCGCAAGCTCCCGACCCCGCCTGTCCTCGACGGCTACCGCGTCGCCGCGCTTGAAGGAGCCCTCGATGCCGGTGACGCCCGCCGGCAGCAGGCTGGTGCCGCGCCTGAGCGCCGCCGCCGCGCCATCGTCCACGATCACCCGGCCGGCCGTGTCGAGCGTCGCGCGTATCCATTGCTTGTAGGCCTTGCGCGGCGTGGCCCGGGGCCGAAACCAGGTGGCGCGCGCGCCATGGGCCAGGCGGCTCAGCGGACGCTCCTCGCGGCCGTCGCAGATCGCCATCGCCGTGCCGGCGCCGAGCGCGATGCGCGCCGCGGCCAGCTTGGTCGTCATGCCGCCCTTGCCGTAGTCCGACCGGGTCAGTCCGCCCATCGCCTCGATCTCGTCCGTTACTTCATCGACCTCGGCGATATGGGCCGCCTCCGGGTCGCGCGCCGGGTCGGCCGTGTAGAGCCCGTCAATGTCGGAGAGCAGCACCAGCAGGTCCGCGCCCGCCATCTGGGCCACGCGCGCCGCCAGCCGGTCATTGTCGCCGAAGCGGATCTCTTCCGTGGTGACCGTGTCGTTCTCGTTGATGACCGGCACCGCGCCGTGGCGCAACAGGGTCGCCACCGTGCTGCGGGCATTCAGGTAGCTGCGGCGGTCTTCGGTATCGGACGGTGTCAGCAGCAATTGCGCCGCCGGCAAGTCGCGGCGCCCGAGCGCCTGCCGCCAGGCCTGGGCGAGCACGATCTGGCCCATGGCGGCGGCGGCCTGGCTCTCCTCCAGGCGCAGCCGGCCGCGCTTCAGCCCGAGCGCGCCGCGGCCGAGCGCGATGGCCCCGGAGGACACCGCCAGCACCTCGCGCCCTTCCCGCCGGAGCGCCGCAATGTCGTCCGCCAGCGCGTCCAGCCAGGCCCGGCGCAGGCGCCGCCTGTCGTCCACCAGCAGCGTCGAGCCGATCTTGACGACGATCCGCCGGGCGTTCTTCAGGGCGTCCATGCGGTTTCCCTGGGCGCTTGCGCCGCCAATCTGCCTGCCTTCGCCGCTTGCGACAAACGGCGCATGAGGGCCTTGACCCCGGTTCCCGCCGCGCCGGAAATCCGGAAGACCTCCCGGCCCGAACGCCGCTCCAGCGCCGCCGCCAGCCCGGCCGCGGCCGCTTCGTCCACCGCGTCGCATTTGTTGAGCGCGAGGAATTCCGGCTTGCCGCCGAGACCGCCGCCATAGGCCTCGAGTTCCCCGCGCACGGTCCGCCACGCCCCGAGCGGGTCCTCCCCCGTCGCATCCACCAGATGCAGGAGTGCGCTGCAGCGCTCGACATGGCCGAGGAAACGGTCGCCGAGCCCCGCGCCCCGGTGCGCGCCCTCGATCAGGCCCGGAATGTCCGCCATCGTGAAGCTGTCATCGTCCGCGCCGACCACGCCGAGCTGCGGAGCGAGCGTCGTGAACGGGTAGTCGGCGATCTTCGGGCGCGCGCGGGAGACCGCGGCGAGCAGGGTGGACTTGCCCGCATTGGGCAGGCCGACCAGGCCGATCTCGGCGATCAGCTTGAGGCGCAGCCATATCCAGCGTTCCTCGCCGGGCCAGCCCGGCTCCGCGTGGCGCGGCGCCCGGTTGGTCGAGGTCTTGAAACGGGCATTGCCGCGCCCCCCCGAACCGCCCCGGCAAAGCAGCACGCGGTCGCCCGGCTCCGTGAGGTCGGCGAGCAGCAGGCGGCGGTCCTCGTCGAGGATCTGGGTGCCGGGCGGGACGGAGAGCACCGCGCCCGCGCCGTCGCGGCCGGTGCGCCTGGCGCCCGCGCCGTGGCCGCCGCGCTCCGCCTTGAAATGCTGGCGGTAGCGGAAGTCGATCAGCGTGTTGAGGTCCGCGGCGCACTCGGCGAACACGTCGCCGCCGCGCCCGCCGTCGCCGCCGTCCGGCCCGCCGAACGGCACGTATTTCTCCCGCCGGAACCCGATCGCGCCGGGGCCGCCGTCACCGCTCTTCAGATAGACCTTCGCCTCATCCAGGAAGCGCATCGGCGCCGCTGTCCCGGCAGCATCACGCCTCGGGCAGCACCGAGACGTATTGGCGCCCGCCCGCGCGGCGCCGGAATTGCACCCGTCCCTCCGCCTTGGCGAACAGCGTGTGGTCGCGCCCGAGGCCCACATTCTCGCCCGGATGGAAGCGGGTGCCGCGCTGGCGCACGATGATGTTGCCGGGGATGACGAGCTCGCCGCCATATTTCTTGACGCCGAGGCGCTGGCCCGGACTGTCGCGGCCGTTGCGGGAACTGCCGCCTGCCTTCTTATGCGCCATCGCTCTCTCCGGAAGTTTGGGTGCCGTCGGTAATGCTGTCGATGCGGACCAGCGAATAATGCTGGCGGTGGCCGTTCTTGCGCCGCGAATTCTGGCGCCGGCGCTTCTTGAACACGATGATCTTGGCGCCCCGCGCCTGCTCCACCAGGGTGGCGGAGACGCTGGCGCCCTCGACCAGCGGCGCGCCGACCGTCGCGGCCCCGTCGCCGCCGAGCATCAGCACATCCTCGAAGACGAGCCCGTCGCCGGCCTCTCCGGCCAGCCGCTCGACGCGGATGGTCTCCCCCTCGGCAACGCGATACTGCTTGCCGCCCGTGCGAATGACCGCGAACATGACCCCTGAACCTGCCCGAAAACCGACCGCGCCCGCTGCGCAAGGCCCGCCAACATACAGACGCCCGCGCGCCTGTCAACAAGGCCGGCGGACTCGCGGGCGGGCAGAAAGAGGTTGGCGGAACCCGGACCTGCCTGTAAGAAGCCGCGCGACAGCCTGTCAGCGGTGGGGTGCCGGAGCGGTTGAACGGGGCGGTCTCGAAAACCGTTGTACGCGCAAGCGTACCGTGGGTTCGAATCCCACCCCCACCGCCATATTAATGTTTTATGAGGTTCCACAACGTCGCATTTTTCCTTCCTGAATAAGCATTTGACGGAGATTTCGGTCTTGTGACGTCCCATGGCGCGCCATATCACCCCAACAGATTTGCGGGGCCGACTGTTGGGACGGGGAATGGCGAAGCTCAGCGATGCAACGGTCAGGACGGTCGCGAAACCGGGGTTGCACGGCGACGGCGGCGGCCTTTATCTGAACGTGAGGGCGGGCGGTTCGAGGGCCGCGACGTCCTGGCGGTGCTGACGCCGATCTGGGGCGTTCGCATGGAGACGGCCCGGCGCGTGCGGCAGCGGATCCGCATGGTGCTGCGCTGGTATCTGGCGCACGGCTATGTCGAGCGGAACGTCGCCGGCGAGGCGATCGACGGCGCGCTCCCGGCCATGCCGAGGGTGCGGTCGCATTTCCGGGCCCTGCCTTACGAACAGGCCCCGGCGGCGCTGACGGCCGTGGAGGGGAGCAGGGCGTGCCTGTCGGCGAAGCTGTGCCTTCGTTTTTTGGTGCTGACGGCAGCCCGGAGCGGCGAGGCGCGCGGCGCGGTGTGGGACGAAATCGAACCGGAGAAGCGCGAATGGCGCATTCCGGGCGTGCGCATGAAGGCTGGCGTCGAACACCGGGCGCCGCTCAGCGATGCTGCGCTTGCCGTTCTGGAGCGCGCGCAGCCGCTGAGCGGCGCATCGGGTCCAGTATTCCCGTCTCCGCGAAAGCCGGGGCGGCCGCTGAGTGACATGACCCTGACCAAAGTGCTTCGCGACATGGGACTGGCGGAGCGGACGACCGTCCACGGTTTCCGCTCGAGTTTCAGGGACTGGGCCGGGGAATGCAGCGACGCTCCGCACGCGGCGATGGAACTGTCCCTGGCGCACGCGGTCGGCAGCGTTGTCGAGCGGGCCTATGCGCGTTCGGACCTGCTGGCCAAACGGCGGGCGCTGATGGAGCAGTGGGCGTCTTTCGTGACCGAAACGGACACGTCAGCACCGGCAGACTGAAGCGCAGGACGTCGGCGCCGGAAACCGGCATCGCTGTCCACGGAGGCGGGTCCGCAGGACGAGAGGGCGCGGACGGCCTTCCGGGACACGCGCCCGGGGTGGGCACAGGACGGTCGTTGAACCGCCGGAATTGTACCGGGACGCGCCGCAACGAAGTCCATCGGGATGCGGAGGCTGTTGTGGGGCTCTGTGATCCGATGACGGGCTCGACCGGTCCGTACGGGCTTCTGTCGATTCCATATGTTGCATGATCGGGACAATGTTTCCGCTTCTTCATCCGGCGCGCTTTCCGGGCCGACTGCCGAGCGTCGTGTAATACCAGCGGTCGTTGACCGGAACCCATGACAGATTCGACGCCCGCCGCCCGATCGCCCCCTTCCGTCATGCCCGGACTTGTTCCGGGCATCCATGCGGCCGCTTGGCCGGACGGAAGCGGTTGAGGGAGATGCCCGGAGGTCTTCCTTGGCCATGGGCTCGTTTTTCCGCGCCATCGTCACTCTCCCCCCGAGGTCGGGGCCTGCCGGTCCTCAACATCGTGCGGAGAGCCTGAGCGCCACCGCATGTTCCGCGATGTCGTTGGCGGCCTCGCGCCGCGCGAGATCGATCTGCATGTCGAGGCCGCCGCCTGCCGTTCGGCCGGGAGACCACCCGGAAGCCGCCATCGGCGCGCGCGTTCAGGGCTCCCTTGCAGAGCCTTGCGGCGCCTCCGGGGCAGCCGTCTTCGGACCGCGGAAAGGAGCCGCATTTCCACACAACCCATAAGCCCGAACCCGGCTTCAGAACCGCGTGGTCAGCCGCAGCCCGGCCTCGTGCTGCGGTGAGGCATTGCCGCCCTTGCTTTCGCGCCGCCGGGCTTCGAAGGACAGTTCGAGCGAGCCTAGATCGCCGGGCAGCGGGCGGCGCTCCAGACGCCAGCCGAGGCTCATGTCCCGGCCTGCGTCCGAAAGTCCGACGCCCGCCTCCGGGATGAGTGTGAAGCGGTCGCCGAAGGCGGAGAAGCCATAGCCGAAGCGTGCCTCCAGCCGCCGGCTCTTCAGGTCGTTGCCACCTGCTTCAGGTTCCGATCCGGGGTCGTTGACAGCGAGACCTTCCAGCGTAGTCCGCTCAAGCAACGCCTCCGCGCCGCCCGAGGACGCGCCGCCCACCGTCTGGGTCAGGCTGAGATGCGGACCCCGGTCTCCCTCCACCGGATCCCAGGTGAACGCGCCCGACAGCCCGCGCTCCCTGAACCCGTCCGCCTCATGCGTCAGCAGCCCGCGTCCCCTGAACTCCGCCGACAGGCCGCGCTTCGCGTCCGCCCAAGCCAGGCTCGCGCCGATATCCGCCCCGAAGCCGGTCTCGGCGTCACCGTCGTCATGGCGGATCCCGAGTTCGAAGCCCGGCGTCAGCACCGAGCCGTCCGCGAGCCGCGCCGGCAGCGCGCCCTCCAGACCAAGGCGCAACCGCGTCGCTTCGGCGTCGGCCGCCGGCAGTCCCGGCGCCGCGTCCGTCATGGTCTCGACGATCATCGCGTCCGTCTTGCCTGTTAGCGTCAGCCCCTCGCCGCCGCCGTCCACGAGCGTCCCGCGCAGGCCGGCGGCCGCCATCCGCAGGTCCATGTCGGTGCGCATCGTCTCCGCCGGTGGACTGTCTTTCTTCACCTTCAATGTCAGGCTGCCTTCGCCGTAGCCCGCCATGCTCCAGGCCTCGATCCGCTCGGTCAGCGCATGGCTGAACCAGGGATACAGCCCGGTCAGCGACGCCTCGATCACGCCTTCGCCTGCGCCATCGGCCTTGTTGCCGTCGCGGTAGCCGCCCTCGCCCAGGCTGTGCGCGACCGCCAGCCCCGCCGTCCACGGGCCCTGCTGCCAGTCCATCCCCATCAGTGCGCTCGCCACCTCGCCGTCGAGCGAGAGCGTGCCGTCGCGCCCGTCGAAATGCGTTACCGCGCCCCGGCCCCACATCGACACGAAGCCCGCGCCTTCCGTCCCGGCTGTCACCGAGAAGGACGAACCCAGCAACAGCTCGCGCTGGCCCATCGTCCTCACCACGTCCGCCCGGCCTTCCCCGGACCCCGGTCCGCGGCCGGCCCCGGAGTCCGTCCCGCCCCGGAGCCAGGTCGCCAGGCCGGCCGCGGCGCGCTCGGCCTCTGCCTCCGCCGCCGTCTTCCGCGCATTGCCCACGCCATCTCCGGCAGACCCCCCGAACCCGATCCGCTGGCCTGCAAGGCTTACTTCCGCCCCCGGCTGCCGCGGCGCCTGCATCCGGCTCTCCACCGCGTCGAGCACCTGCTCGGCCACCGTGCGCCCGAACCGCGCGATCCATTCTTTCGGGATCGGGTCGGTGTTGACGATGGTCCCCGTCGCCTCGCCATCGGCGATTCGCGCGCCTCTGGCGTTTGAGAGCACGAACGTCATCGTCTCGCTGCCCTCGTCATGAGCATCGTCCAGAACCCTGACTTCGACCGTCTTTCTGGTCTGGCCCTGGGCAAAGGTGAGCGTGCCCGACCTGGCCATGTAATCCGCGCCCGCCACCGCCGTGTCGTCGCGGGTCGTGTAATCCACCCTCACATGCGTCTCGCGCGCCCGGTCAAGCCTGACCGTGAAGACAAGCTTCGCGCCCCGACCCTCCCGCACCTGGACGTCGGCGACCGAAAGCCCGGGGATCGCGTCGGCGGTCCCATGCGACACCGCCCGGCCTGCAAATCCCGCGACCTCGTTGCCGAACCTGTCGGCAAGCCTGTTTCCGCTGCCTGAGTCGGGGGCGGTATAGCTCACCTCGATGCCGCTGTCGGTGGACGCGATCGCCGAGGCGAGCGTCAGCGTCACCGTGGCGCCGTCGATGGACGGGGCGGCATCGGCGCTCAGCGCGACCGCCTCCTCGCTGCCGCCCTCGGGCATCCTGACAACAGAGAAGGCAGCATTCGAAAGCGAGTCGGCCGCGCCCAGTTCTTCGCTGAAGGTGACGGTCAGCGCCGTGCCGTGCGCCGTGGCCGAAGTGGCAGTCGGCGCGACCGCATCGCGGGAGAGGTAGATCGTGGGCTCGGCGCTTCCTGCCAGGCCCAGGAAAGTGGGCCATTGGTACTGAGCATGGGTGTCATGCTTCGTCGCCTTGCCGAAAGCGTATGCCACTCCGCAGACATGCAGCTTCAGCGTCCTCCGGTGATCGGCCGGAAGGTCCTTGTCCAGCATGGCGTACATCTCTACTTCGCCGCCGGGTCTGTCGGCGCTTGCGACCGCTTTCAGCTCATAGTCGGCGCCGCCGATCGAGAACGAAGCGTTCTTCAATTCGCCATAGCTGACCCCTGAAACCAGTTCGCCGAAGCCCGTCCTTCCACCCTCGTAATATCCCCAGTAGTCGCCTTCGTTGTTGCTGTACGACCCGACTGCAAGCGGCCTGGCGGATCCGACCAGCACGGCCCCTCCGGACAGGACCGGCGCATTGCAGCGTTCGCGGCTGCGGACGCTCCCGCTGGAGGGCCAGGCCGCGCTGCCGACCGTGGCGTTTCCGTAGCTCACCTTCACCTTGATCCGTTTGCCCGCATCCGCGTCGGCGAGCCTGTAGGTCGCGCCCGTCCCGACGTTCACCGGGTTTGATGCGCCGTCGGCGTCCACCCGGACCCACTGGTAGCCGGGCTCGCCCAGACCTTCGGTTCCCCTGACGGAACCCAGGTCCACGCCGAGCCTTGCCGGCACCCGGAACACGTTCGGAACCGTGACCCTCGGTGTGCCCGCAACCGAAATGACAGCATTGGTCACCGCCCGGTCTGCGAAGCTCGCCGCCTCGTTGCCGGCGCTGTCGGCAAGCTTGTTGTCCGAGCCGCTCCCCGGCTTGCGATAGCTCACCTCAATGGCGCTGTCGGTGGACGCCACCGCCGATGCAAGCGTGAGCGTCACCGCGGCGCCCTCGATGACCGGGGCGTCGTCGGCGCTCAGCGCGACCGTCTCCGCGGCTCCGCCCGCGGGCGTCTTCTTCACCGAGAAGGAAGAATTCGCAAGCGAGGCGGCAGCGCCCAGTTCTTCGCTGAAGGTCACGGTCAGGGAGGCGCCGTCGACGCCGGCTGAACGGAACGCCGGAGCGGCGAGATCCACACCGAGAGACCGGATGACCGCTGCCGCATCCGAATAGCGCGAGTGCGTCGCCGTCGCCGTAACCGACACGCTTTCGCCCGCAATGTAACTCGCATCCGCCGGTACGAGCACGCTCCACGCGCCATTCGCACGCGAGGTCGCGCTCAGCTCCGTCGCGCCCACGGTCACGGTCAGGCTCGCTCCGCTCACCGTTCCCGTCGTTCCGGAGATCAAGAAACCGAGCGCCTTCTCGGCGATGTTCACAACGTCATCGCCGGCGATGGTTCCCAGCGTGAGCGGCAGCGCGGTTGCGCCCTGCGTCGCGACCCTTGCACTTTGCGCCGTGGCCCGCGCCTCGGCGCCGAACCCGACGGCGCTTACCGCACGCAACTCGAACGTATAGGTCGTGTCGTTGTCGAGCTCCGGCACGGTGACCGAGGTCTCGTCGTGAAGGTCGGCGCCCGCATCGTCACTGTCCGGAACGTCCGTCCAGCCGACAACCCAGCTTGCGCCACCGTCGCTGCTGATGCGGTACTGGTATTTCACGATCGCACTGCTGCCGACGTCGGCCGGAGCCGCCCAGGCAAGCACCACGCTCCCGTCCCCGCGCGTCGAACTGACGCCGGTTGGTATCCCGGGCACGGCGGTGACATCCACGGTGAGCGTGTTCGCCGACGCGCTCTCGGCAATGCCGTCGCTCACCCTGAAGGTGAAGCTCGCCAGGCCTGCCCCGTGCCCGTTCGCCGGCGGCGTGTATGTCAGCTTCGATGCTCCGAGGTCAGCCGCGGACACAGTGTCGCTCGCCGAGACCGCGCTGCCGTCGAGGGTCAGGCTCCCCCTGCCCGATGCCGGAAGCGTCACGATCCTCACGCTTGCAAGCGCATCGCCGTCGGTGTCCGAATATCCGAAGTCGGCAGCGCCGAACGCATAGGCCGCGCCTTTGGCCGTCGTCACCGTCCCGTTCGAGGCGGTCGGCGCAGCGTTCGCCGCCACCGTCCCGGTCCGGGCCGTCAAGGTCTGCGTGTTGCCGTCATCGTCCGTCAGAGACACTTCCAGCCGGACCCTGTTGCCCGTATCCGCCGAGACCAGCCGGTAGGTCGAGGCCGTGCCGAGTTCCGTCTCCGTGCTGTCGCCTGCTACCCGCACCCAGCGGTAGCCGTAGCCGGGACTCGCGAGCCCGTCGGCATCCGCAACGCCGCTGACATCCGCCGTCAGCACGAGCCCCTCGCGCGCCGCGCCCGCAATCGCCAGGCCGCTCGCCGGGTCGTCAACCGCAGTGACGTCGATGGTGAGCGTGCTCGACGTGGCGCTCTCGGCAATGCCGTCGTTCACCCTGAAGGTGAAGCTCGCCAGGCCTGCCCCGTGCCCGTTCGCCGGCGGCGTATATGTCAGCTTCGATGCTCCGATGTCCGCAGCAGGCACCGTGTCGTTCGCCGAGACCGCCGCGCCGTCGAGCGTCAGGCTCCCTTTGCCCGAAGCCGGAAGCGTCACGATCCTCACGCTCGCAAGCGCATCGCCGTCGGCGTCCGAATATCCGAAGTCACCCGCGCTGAACGCATAGGCAGTGTCTTCCACCGCCGTGACTGTCTCGCCCGAAGCCGTCGGGATCGCATTCGCCACCACCGTGCCGGTCAGGGCCGTCAGCGTATGCCTGTTGCTGTCATCGTCCGTCAGGGACACTTCCAGCCGGATCGTGTTGCCCGTATCCGCCGAAACCAGCCGGTAGGTCGAGGCCGTGCCAAGCTCCGTCTCCGTGCTGTCGCCTGCTACCCGCACCCAGCGGTAGCCGTAACCGGGGTTCGCGAGCCCGTCGGCATCCGCAATGCCGCTCACATCCGCCGTCAGCACAAGACCCTCGCGCGCCGTGCCCGCAATCGCCAGCCCGCTCGCCGGGTCGTCAACCGCGGTGACATTCACGGTGAGCGTGCTCGCCGAGGCGCTCTCGGCAATGCCGTCGCTCACCCTGAAGGTGAAGCTCGCCAGGCCTGCCCCATGCGCGTTCGCCGGCGGCGTATATGTCAGCTTCGATGCTCCGATGTCCGCAGCAGGCACCGTGTCGTTCGCCGAGACCGCCGCGCCGTCGAGCGTCAGGCTCCCCTTGCCCGATGCCGGCAGCGTCACGATCCTCACACTCGCAAGCGCATCGCCGTCGGCGTCCGAATATCCGAAGTCACCCGCGCTGAACGCATAGGCCGTGTCTTCCGCTGTCGTCACCGTCCCGTTCGAGGCGGTCGGCGCTGTATTATCCGGGACCGTAACCGGATCGCTGAACAACGCCGCGCGTTCGTAGTGGACGTCGAAGATCTCGACCTCGACCTTGATCTGCTTCCCGAGATCGTCCTGGGTCAGCGTGTATGTGTCGCCGGTGGCGCCGACGATCGTGTCCTCGTCATCGCCGTCCATCCGAATCCAGCGGTACCGGGCTCCAATGGAGTCGTCCAACCCGTCCACGTCCGTGATGCCCGAGATATCGGCGGTCAGCGTCCGGCCGAATTTCGCCGTCCCGGAGATGACCGGCGAACCGGACGTGGAGTTCGGATCGTCCACGGCGGCGACATCCAGCGTCACCGTGTACCCGTCGCTTTCGGAAATGCCGTCGCTCACCTTGAAAACGAAGCTCGTGTATGGCTCTCCGTTTCCGTTCGCCGCGGGAACGAATTTCAGCCTGCCCGCAGAAATGTCAGCTGCCGGAACCACGTCGCCGGCTGCAACAGGCGCCGCGTTCGCACCGGAATCCTCGGAGGCGAGCGACAGCACGCCCTTTCCGGGCAGGACCGCAATGGTCACGCTCTCCAGGCTGTCGATCCAGTCCTGATCGGAGAACGCAAAATCCTCTTGCGAGAAGATATAGGAAAGGTCCTCGTCGGTCCTGATTATCCGGTCCTGCGATGTCGGCGCATTGTTGGAGGCGGCTGACCTCTGCACCGCGTCGGACGGTTCGCTCCATAACTCCCCGTACTCGTAAGCGTCGTCGACGAATCTCACCAGGACCTGGAGCTTCTGGCCCGTATCTTCGAGCGCAACGGTGTAGGTGCTCCCGGATCCGATGTGATTCACGATCGAGCCGTCCTCCTTCACCCAGTGCCAATCGAACTGGAAATCGGGATTTGTCAGCCCATCCGCATCCTGGATCTGCGACGTGTCCGCAGTGAGCGTTTCGCCGACCGTCAATGCGCCGACGATCGCGGGGGCGCCGGTGGTCGGATCATTGACGGGGCGAACGGCGATCGACATTTCGCCGGCGTTGGATTCGGCCAGCCCGTCGCTTACCCTGTAAGTGAGACGCGCATACTCGTCGTAACCGCTGTTCGCGTTGGCGGGAGGCGTGTATTTCAGCCGGTGCGCCTCGATATCGGCCGCCGGGATCGCCTGCCCGGCCGTCACTGCCGTCGCAGGGTCGTCAGGGTCGGCGCCATCGAGCGTCAGCACCCCCTTGCCCTCGGCCGGCAGCGTGACGATCGTTACTTCCGTCATCGGGTCGCTGTCGAAATCCCAGAACGAGAAGTCGTGTTCGGTGAAGACATGACTGGTGTCTTCGTCCAGGGCGATGTAACCGCTATACACCTCAGGCGCGCTGTTATTCACGACAGGATCGGTGACGGCGGCCAACCGGATCGTCGTTCCCCCGTCATCGGTAAGGGTGACCGAGAGCGCCAGCCTCCGGTCGAGATCGCCTGCGGCCACCGTGTAGCTCGCCGCCGCGCCGACCCGGGTTTCCGTGCCGTCGCCCGCAACCCGCAACCAGCGGTAGCTGTAGCCGGGGCTCGTGAGCCCGTCCGGATCGCGGATAAAGCGGGTGTTGGCCGCCAGCGTCCTGCCGACGACCGCCTTGCCGTCGATATGGACGCCTCCTACGGTGGGGTCGTCGATTCCGGTCACGTTGATGGTCATCGTGTAGGCGGCGCTTTCGCTGCCGTTCGCCGCTACCTTGAACGAGAAGCTCGCATAGCCGTCGCCGCCGGTATCCTTCTCCGGAAGGTAGGTGAGACGACCGCCGGCAATGTCGCCTGCGGAAATCCTGGCGCCCGCGAGGACCGCTTCACCATTCCGGAGGGCGCCCCTCGCCGGAAGAGTCTCGATCAGCACGCTGTCGAGGCTGTCTCCGTCGGCGTCGGTGAAATTGAAGTCTGCGAGCGTGAAGGCGTATTCCACGTCCTCGTCGGCTGTCACGGCGCCGTTCGCTGCGACGGGCGGATCGTCCACCGCCGTTACGTTGACCGTCAGCGTGCGGCTGGCGGCGCTGTCCGCAGTCCCGTCGCTGACCTTGAAGGCGAACGCCGCATAGCCCGATCCGTTTTCGTTCGCAGCCGGTGTAAACCTCAGCTCCCCCGCATCCAGCCTGGCCCTGGCGATCGTCTGGTCTGCGACCGCGGCAACCGGCGGGTCGCCCTCATTGGCGCCGGAAAGGGTGAGGCTGCCCCTGGCGGGAACGGTCACGAGCGTCACGCTGGCAAGGCTGTCGCCGTCGACATCGACAAAGCCGAAATCGGCGACGCGGAAGACATGGGCCGTGTCCTCGGCGAGGGTCAACGTGCTGTCGGCGCCGTCCGGCGCATCGTTCACCGCCGCCACGTCGATACGCATCGTGTAATTCGTCCGGCTGTCGGAACTGCCGTCATTCACGCGGAACTCGAAGCTCGCAAGGCCGCTGCCGTTTGCGTTGCCCGCCGGCGTGTAAACGAGTTTGCCGCCGTCGAGGTCGCTGACGGCAACCGCCTGCCCCGCAGACACGTCTGCGCCGTCGAGCGCCAGCCTGCCCGAGGCCGGCAGGGTCGCAATCTTCACGCTTGCAAGCGACCCGCCGTCGCTGTCCGCGAAGGGGAAATCGCTCGCGGCAAACCTGTAGCCGGTATCCTCGTCGGTCTCGACCCGGCTGTTCGCCGACGTCGGGAGGTCGTTGCCCGCAATCGAGCCATCCGCCGGGTATGCAGCACTCACCAGCGTGTGTTCGCCGCCGCCGTCGTCGGTGAAGGTAACCTCAACCGCAACCTGCGCGCCGACATCCGCAGCGACCGGCGCGTAGCTGCCTGCCTCGGCCCCGGCGATCACGGTCCGGGTATTGGGGTTCCGGGCGATCCGGAACCAACGATAGGTATATGTGGCGTTGTCCAGCCCGTCCGGGTCCGAGATATTGGCGAGATCGGCTGTCAGCGTCTGTCCCAGTTTTGCCGTGCCGTCGATCTCCGGCACGCCGCTGGGATCGTCCGGCGCTCCCTCGACGTCGATGGTCATCGTGTAGCTGTCGGCGCTCCAGGCAGTGCCGTCATGGACCCTGAAGGTGAAACTCGCATAGGCGTCGCCATAGCCATTGGCGGCCGGCCGATATCTCAGGTCCTGACCGAATTGCCCGAACCGGTCGACTTCGATCTCCGATCCGGCGGTTGCCGCAACGGGCGTCGATGACTCCGAGGGCCCGAGATATTCGAGCACGCCCGCGCCCGGCAGCGTCTGGATGCGGATACGGGCCAGCGCGTGGCCTGCGTCCTCGTCGGCGAAATGGAAGGCCGACACCGGAATGAGGATTTCCCCGTCTTCCGCGACTTCGATGGTGGCGTCCTGCGATGTCGGCGGCGCGTTTTCCGCATCGGGAACCGCAACCGTCGCCGTACTGGTCAGGGTTTCGGCAAAGCCGCCGTCGTCCGTGAAGTCCACCCGAACGGCGAGCTGCTTGCCGACATCGTCGAGGCCCACCCGGTAGGTGCTCGTCCGGGCGTCCTGAATGTCTTCCGGCGCGCCTTCGTCCAGGCGAACCCACTGGTAGCTGTAGCTGGCGTTTGCGACGCCGTTGCCGTCGGCAATGTCTGCGGTGGACGCCGTCAATGTCTGGCGCACGGCGACGGTGCCGGCAATGGTCGGCGCACCCGTCGCCGGATGGTCGGTTGCCCCCGAGGTGGTGCCGGTGCGGGTCACCGCCGGCCCGGCGCCGAGACGGTTCAATGCCCACACTTCCAGACTGTAGGCCGTGCCGCTGCGCAGGTTGTTGAACGAGGCGCTCAGGCCTCCGGTCTCGGTCCAGTCCGCATCCCCGGGCGCCGTTGCCCCTTGCCCGAAGCGATATCGATAGGCAGTAACCACCGCGCCGCCGTCATCGGCCGGCGGGCGCCAGTCGAACATCAGACTGTTGTCGCCGTGGGCGCGCGAATCGAGGTCCGTCGGCGCGCCCGGCACGGACAGGGTCAGGTTAGCGACGCTGACGGCGCTGAGGCCGCCCGCGTCGTTGCCGGAAACGTCCTGGATCGGATTGGCGGCAGGCGCCGTGTAGCCGATCGTCACGCTCTCGCCCCGGCCCACCGCCGAGGCAAGCGTGAGCGTCACCATGTCGCCGCTCACCGCGACAGCCGACACGCTCGCCGTTGAGCCCGCGACGCTGACCGCGAAAGCGGCCGCCGCCGGCCGGGACGCCGTGTCGAGCGGCTCGTCGAACTGCAACTTCAATACCGTGCCCGACACGGTCGCACCGTCGCCGAGCAGCCTCGGCCCGACCGTGTCGGGCACGACCGCCGTTGCCGCGCTGGTGCGCGCTTCCGGATAGAGCGCGTCGTCCTCGAAGGAGGCCCTCACCTTCAGGCGCTTGCCGATATCCGTCTCGCTCACCGAATAGGAGCCGCCGGTGGCCCCGGCTATGTCCGTCTCCCCGTCCTCGTCGACGCGGATCCACCGGTAGGACATGCGGGAACCCGAGAGCCCGTTCGCGTCGGCGATCGTGCCCGGACCGGCGGTCAGCGTCTCGCCGACCTCCGCCGTGCCGGATATGGCGGGTGCGCCCGTGGCGGCCTGGTTCTCGGGCGTGACGTTCTCGACATTGCGGCCCGCAAACGACTCTGCCGGCACCCCCCCGGAATCCTGTATTTCCCGCACGCCCCCGCCGGAAGGCCGGGTATAGGCGACCGTCACGGTCCCGTCCGGCGTCACGCGCCGCGCCAGCGTAAGCCGGAAAGTGCGCGCACTGGCGAGCTGGATCCGGACGACCGGTATTGCCTGGCCATCCGCCTCGACCGTGAATGCGCTCGCCGGAGGAGCGGAGCCGGTCTTCAGGTCATGATCGAAGGTCGCGTCCAGCCGGTACCCGAGCACTTGCAGCGTGGCCGGCACGGGAGGCGTACGGACCGGATTGTTGCTGCGGGAAGGCCAGGGATTGCTCGTGAGCGATTCGAACGTGCCCGTCTCGTCCAGGTAGTCGACCCTCAGTCTCAGCCGCAAGCCGACATCGTCGTCGGTCAGCGTGTAGCTGGCGCCCGTCGCGATCTCGATATCGCAATTGTCGCCGTTCGCATTGCAGCGCAGCCAGGTGTAGCTCAACGTCGCGGCATCGATCCCGTCGGCGTCCGCGACATCGCCGAGCGTCGCGGCGGCCCGGTGGCCCGTCCCTGCGATCGAGTCGCCCGAAACGGCGGGGCTGCCGGTGGCATTGCGCGACAATGAGGTGGTCGTCATGGACCTGCCCGTCTCCGGCCCGGCGCCCAGGCGGTTCACCGCCCGCACCTCGACGAAGTAGGTTGTGCTGTTGCGCAGGCCCGAAACCGTGACCGCCGTCGTCGCGGCGTCAGTCCATGCCGCCTCCTCCGGCACCGATGCCCCCCGGGCGTAACGGTACTGGTAGCCCGAGATGTCCGCGCCGCCGTCGTCCGCCGGCGCGCCCAACCTCAGGACAATCTCGTTGTCGGCCAGGGTTGCCGTTTCGATCGTCGGCGCGCCCGGCACGGACAGGGTCAGGTTGGAAACGGTCACGGAGACCAGGCCGGCGGCCTCATTGCCGAGAGCGTCGCGGATCGGATTGGCGGCAGGCGGCGTGTAACCGAGCGTCACGCTCTCGCCCCGGCCCACCGCCGAGGCAAGCGTGAGCGTCACCGTGTCGCCACTCACCGCCACAGCCGACACGCTCGCCGTCGAGCCCGCGACGCTGACCGCGAAAGCGGCCGTCGCCGGCCGGGACCCCGTGTCGAGCGGCTCGTCGAACTGCAACTCCAGCACCGCGTCTGCGACGGTCGCGCCGCCGCCGAGCAGCCTGGGCCCGACCGTATCGGGCACGACCGCCGTTGCCGCGCTGGTGCGCGCTTCCGGATAGAGCGCGTCGTCCTCGAAGGAGGCCCTCACCTTCAGGCGCTTGCCGGCATCGTCCGCGCTCACCGAATAGTTGCCGCCGGTGGCCCCGGCTATGTCCGTCTCCCCGTTCCCGTCGACGCGGACCCACTGGTAGGACATGCGGGCGCCCGAGAGCCCGTTCGCGTCGGCGACGGTGCCCGGGCCGGCGGTCAGCGTCTCGCCGAGTTCCGCCGTACCGGAAATGTCCGGCGCCCCCGTGGCGGCCTGGTTCACGGGCGTGACATTGCTGACGCTGCGGCCCGTAAAGGACTCTGCCGGCACCCCTCCGGAATCCTGTATTTCCCGCACGCCCCCACCGGAAGGCCGGGCATAACCGATCGTCACGGTCTCGTCCGGCGTCACGCGCCGCGCCAGCGTGAGGCGGACGGTGCGCGCGGCCGCCATGCCGACATCGCCGACCGCCACCGCCTGGCCGTCCGCCTCGACCGTGAATGCGCCCGCCGGAGGAACGGAGCCGGTCTTCAGGTCTTGATCGAAGGCCAGGTCCAGCCGGTACCCGAGCACTTGCAGCGTGGCCGGCGCAGGAGGCGTGCGGATCGGATTGTCGGTGCGGGAAGGCCAGACAAAGCCCGTGCGCGATTCGAACGTGCCCGCATCGTCCAGGTAATCGACCCGCAGCCTGAGCCGCAAGCCGACATCGTCTTCGGTCAGGATATAGCTCGGCCCCGTCGCGATCTCGGTATCGCAATTGTCGCCGTCCGCATCGCAGCGCAGCCAGATGTAGCTCAGCGTCGCGGCATCGATCCCGTCGGCGTCCGCAACATCGCCGAGCGTCGCCGTGGCCCGGTGGCCCGTCCCCGCAAGCGATTCGCTAGAAACGGCGGGCCTGCCGGTGGCATTGCGCGAAAGCGACGTGGTCGTCGCCGCCCTGCGCGCCGCCGGACCCGTGCCCTGGCCGGTCGCCGCCCGCGCTTCGATCGTGTATTCCGTGCTGTTGCGCAGGCCCGAAATCGTGACCGCCGTCCCCCCGGCAGCTGTCCATGCCACCGCCTCCGGCACCGATGCCCCCCGGGCGTAACGGTACTGGTAGCCGGTGACGGTCAGCCCGCCATTGTCCGCAGGCGCATGCAGTCTCAGGACAATCTCGTTGTCGGCAATGCTGACGACTTCTATCTCGGGCGCGCCCGCGGCGACCTGGTTCTCGGGCGTGGCATTGCTGACGCCGAGGGCTGCGAAGGACTCTGCCGGCACCCCTCCGGGGCCTCGTATTTCCT
>JAJDVH010000037.1 GCA_022826185.1 Alphaproteobacteria bacterium | reverse complement strand
TATCGACCTGGGTCGAGATGAAGACGTCGCTGGTATAGAGGACGTTCTCCGGCGAGGCGGCCACGACGAGGTCGAATTCGCTCTCCCGGACCAGCCGTTTCAGCCTGGGCAGATCGCCGAGCGCATCCTCCATCCGTTTCGTCAACGGGCAGCCTCCGGAAGGTCAAACCGAGCGCGGACCCTAGCAGACGGCCGGCCGGCCCGGAAGCCTGCCGGCCGGCCTCGGTCCTGGCGGCAGTTTCAGCGTTCGAGCCTGCTATCCACCGGCTGCGGCGGTGGCGCAGGTCAGGGTTGGACCCCGGATCGGGGTCCGGGGCGACGATTGGCGGCGGGGACCCCTGCGGAAGTGTCATGGAATGTCATGTTGTGTAGCAACTCAGACTTTCTTACTGCGAGTTCCTACGCCTGACATGCAGTTAGATATGTTCCCGTTTCTTCCGTGAAGAAACAATGGATTATCGAGATTGTCAACTAGATGATCATGAATACCCGGCATAGATGATTTTTCCCTGTTGTCGAACGAAAAGTTGCATCTAGGTGTGAGTATCATGGCGACGATGTCCCACGCCACTGCTCGAAATGGTTGGGGACAGTAGATATTAGTATAGAAAACCACTTTATCCTGCATTCGATATGCTACCATATATGCTTTGGCGTATGAAGCGTCGTGATATCTGTCATAGGGTTGAAATCAGAATACTTGGGGATAATTGTTCCATATCATCTATGTGTCTCGGGGCTGGCCCGAGGCACCGGCCGGGAGCATGACGATGGCAATCAGGCCTGTGGGGGAAAAAAGAAAGCGGCGATGCCTCATGGCGACCGATGCCGAGTGGGCGCGCATCGGTGAAGACGCAAGGGCGGCCGGGCTGACGATCTCCGACTACATCAACCGCTCGCTCGAGACCGCGCGGGCGGGGTCCGCTGAGGTCGGTCTGCCTCCGTCCGTGTTGCGACGTCTGGCTCAGGCGGTGCTGGTGCTGGAGCGGCTGGAATGGCTGCGTCTGGAGCAGCTGGGGGTCGAGGAGGCCGGCGTACTGCGACGGAGGCTCCTGGCGGAGGCGGATGCCTGGCTCGACGCCGAGACCGTGCTGGAATGACGGAGGCCGGGACATGAAGCTCTCGAAGCAGCACTGCATCTACTGTCCTGCCGAGACATGGGAGCGGATCCGGCGGCGGGCGAAGAAGGCGAAGATGTCGATTTCGCGCTTCGGCTATCTGTGCTGCCTGCGCAAGGCGGGGGAGGCGCCGGAGCGCGTGCTGGCGCCGGGGCATGAGTTTTTGCTGACCCGGACGGAGCAGGACCGCCTGCTTGGCGATGCGCAGGCGCTGCAGGACGCTGTGCGGCTGGTCGTGGACGCGCCAGAGGGCGGAACGGCGATGGTGCGGTTCGGGGAGGCGTTGCGGTTCCGGCTGCTGTGCGATCGGGAGACAAGGGCATGAGGAAAGCGGGCAAGGCGCGCGCGCCGGGCAAGAAGGGCGTGACGCACACGGTCTGCTATATCGACGAGCACTGGCAGGCGATTGTCGCGGGGGCGGCGCGGGCGGGCAAGTCGGTGTCTTCCTGGTGGGTTTCATGCGCGTTGCACGAGGACCCGTCGGCGAAGGGGCCGGGGCCGCAGCCGCTGGTCCTGAACGCGGAAAAGCAGCGTGCCATTGCGGATACCATGGCGGAATTGGCCGCAGGTCTGGATGCGGAGGGCGTGGCGTCCCTTCAGGCGCATATTCGCGCGCTGGTGGAGGAGCCGCTGCAGAGGATGGTGCAGGAGGGCCGCCGGGAGCGGGCGATGGAGTTGCTGCGGGAGGTTTTCGGCGCGGAGCGCGCGGCGGTGATCGCGGCTGCGTTCATCCCCGTCATCCCCGACACGAAGGCGGCCCCGGACAAGCCCGCGAAGCCTGCGCCCGGATCCGGTGACGATACCCCGCCGCCGCCCCAGCCCGACCTGTTCGGACGCTGAACGGCGCGCAATGTCCCGGCAACCGCCGCGACCGATCCGTAACACCGAAAAAACCCTCGCTAAGCAAAACCGCCGCCTCCAAATCCAGAAACCACAAATCAAAACGGATTCCTTCACAGGCTCGTGCGCGGGGATACCGCGCTGGACCGCATGCCCGACTTGGCTGACACGTTTTGGCGCGACGTCACCCTTTCAACTGAGGAGCCAGCTTCCTATATACCGGGGAGCATCCACAGTTGGGCGGCATTCTCAAGCTCGTCGCGGAAGAAGGAGAAGGCGTTCTGCAGGAACACGCTGTTCAAGGTCCGGGGCAGGCGCGGCAAGGACATCCGGGGCTATTCGTACATACCGACTGAGGACGAGGTGGTGTTCAAGTCCGGGTCGCGATTCCGGGTGCTGGAACTGGGACGGGAACGGTACGGCAGGCTCCGCGTGGAAGTGGAGGAGATCGATGACGGTCAGTGAGGTTCAGGTCTGGGACGAGGCCAGGGGCGCGCAAACGCTGACCCGCGAGCAGTACATCGCGGAGTTCGGCGAGGAGAAGTGGCAGGAGAGCTTCGGCTTCAAGTGGCCGGCGGGCGAGGACTTGCCTCCCATGATCGAGGCGGAACGGTCCCTGGCCAACCGGATGCAGGCCGAGCACCGCGTGAACGCCGCTGGGGCCCGCGCCAGCGTCGACTGGATCTTCGAGCTGCCGAGCGAGGATGACGACGAAACGATCTCGCTCGACGATCTGGTCCAATGTCGGCCTCGACACGGCGCAGAAGCAACTGGGCGCGCTGGCCGCCGCGGGCCGCGACCTCACGCCCGTCATGCGCGACATCGGCAAGTATCTGCTGCGCTCGACCAAGGACCGCTTCAACTAGGAGCGGGCGCCGGACGGCACTCCCTGGCAGCCGCTCTCCGAGACGACCCGACGAAGCAAGCGCCGGAACAAGGACCGGACTCTGACGGAGAGCGGCCACCTCGGCGGTCCGTCGCTGAGTTACCGGGCGAGCCCGGCCGTCTATGCCGGCACGCACCAGTTCGGGGCGCTGAGGGGATCGTTCGGCAGGACGGCGAAGGGCGCACCGATCCCGTGGGGCGACATCCCGGAGCGCGAACTCTCTGGCCCGATGGGGTCCGCAGGGTTCGAGGCCGGATGCGGACCGTGATGCCGACGATGGGACTATTGCTAGTCCTTCCCGGTCGATGCGTCAACCGGCCTCCGCAATGAGTGGGTGCAAAGAATGCTCAAACGCATTTGGGAGAACATCGTCGCGGGCTTGGTTACCACAGTCATCATTGCCCTTGTTGTCCTGATAGGCCAGCAGGCTTACAAATTTGCTACGGACGGCTCCCTTATTGAGCTGCTCGGTGGAATCGCCAAAAGCGATGTCGAGAATCTGGCGACCAAAGACGATATCGAGGGCTTGGTGACTACTTTTGCAGTGACGAGCGTCTTGGCAAATAGGACCGCTGTAGGATTGAATGAACTGAAAGGTCGCCGGCTATCGTGTGAGGCCCTTCCACGGGAGGACGAGCAGAAGCCTGCTTCGTGCAGCAAGGGCTTCAAGCTGGCGGAATGGTGCTCCGGGAACTGCGACAAGGATGATGCGCGCGTGACGCTTTGCTGCGACTACAGACAGGAATGAGGCGGTGGCCCGGGCCGTTGCTTCCCAGATTATTTGACTGTTGATTTCGCGGATTATTTCGGCCAACGGTTGAGTTGATTTCCCGGACCGAGCGGTCATTTCGGGAAAGGATGGATGGGGCATGGGTGTCGAAGGGCCGTCGTCGCGTCAAACCGCTTCGCGGTTCCTTCGCTTCGCTAATGCCCGAGGGGTGACCCACCGGCGTCCCTACGAAGGGTTACCTCCATGGCCGTAAGCGGAACTTTCGGCCCCTTCTACGGGCTCAGGGTCGATTGCCTGACGCCCCCAGAGCCCGTCGATGAGCCATTGCAGCCAGCGGGGCCGGTCCTCCAGTTCGACCGGTCCCCGGGTCGGGAAGCCGTTCATGGCAGGAGTTCGTCGAGGGCATTCTGGAGGTGCTCGGCGTTGACCGTCTTGGCGTTGTCCAGGGCAGCGGCGGAGAGCGCGTAGCGGGCGGTGCGGTTGATCTGTCGCGGCAGGCCGCGGGCGCTCTGGAACAGGGCCTTGATGGCGGGGGCCTCGAAGAGCGGCAGTTCGCATCCGGCGAGCCTGAGGCGGTGGTAGACATAGGTGCCGACCTCGTCGCGTTCGAACCCGGCGAGATGGTACCGCACGACAAGGCGCTCGCAGAGCGACTCGTGCATGGCCGGCGGCGCGGCTCGCTTGTCGTTCTGCCGGCGGCGCAACCGGGCCAGTCCCTCCAGGGCGACAATACCGGGCGGCCCATGCGGATCGGCGCGGCCTAGCCGGAGGTCGTCGCAAGCCTGCGCGGCCAACTCCCGCGCGAGATCGCGGCGGCCTGCGAGGTTCCGCCGGAGCTCGTGCTGGGCGGCGCGGGCATGGCGGTGCGCGAAGCCTGGCGGCTGTTCGGGCTGCGCGTCGCGGGCCGCGCCAAGCGGATCACCGAGGACCTTGCCGACGTGCAAATTCCTGGCGCATTTGACCGCGATTCCTAGGCACGGCGGATCGCCGGCTTCGCCTGAGGGGCAGGGTCCCTGGATTTTCAAAGGTCCGGCCCCCAGCCTACAAGCACGATACTGCAACTTCAGTCTTTGCCGAGCTCTGCACCGCAATCTGGATTTGGGCACTTAGAGCCTGACTCGAAACTCGATCAACGGTTACAAGGCCTTGCGAGCCTTCGTGTAGTGAGTCGTATGTGTGCGATGTCGACCCAAGCCTGGCTGGAAGCGATGGATTTCTCCCAGTCTTTTGCCAGCCTGCGACAACGC
>JAJDVH010000147.1 GCA_022826185.1 Alphaproteobacteria bacterium | reverse complement strand
GGTGCTGGACGAGCCGGACGCGCATCTGGATATCGAGGGAGCGGCGGCGCTGAACGGGGCGCTCCGGGCATTGAAGCAGCGGGCCGGCGCGGCGGTGGTGGTGGCGCACCGCAAGAGCGCCTTCGCCCAGTGCGACCTCGTCCTGGAGATGCATGAGGGGCGGCTTGCAGTGCAGCGCCCGGTACCGGGCGGGCCGGTGCGCGTGCTGCCGGACGGCGGCGGGGAGTGATGGCGCAAGCCCTCGCAATCGAGGCAAGGGACGGGCCGGCAAGCGCCCCGCC
Source organism: Alphaproteobacteria bacterium (assembly GCA_022826185.1). GTDB lineage: Bacteria > Pseudomonadota > Alphaproteobacteria > Bin95 > Bin95 > Bin95. The sequence continues at coordinate 2,912 of JAJDVH010000147.1, read as the reverse complement.
CGCGCTGCCGGACAAGCCGGCCTTGCGGACGGTCTCCATGCGCCGGGGCCTCGTTCTGGGGCTGGCGTGCCTGGCGCTACTGGGTTGCGGGGTGTTCGGCTGGGGCCTGCTGGCGTCCATATCGGGGGCGGTGGTGGCAGGAGGGCGTGTGACGACCGAAGGCGGCGAGCAGCTCGTGGAGCATGTGGACGGCGGCGCGGTGGCGGCGATCCGGGTGCGGGACGGCGACCGGGTGGCGGCGGGCGACGTTTTGGTACGGATCGACGGGGCGGCGCTGGAAGCATCGGCGGCGGCGCTGGCGGCGGAACTGCGTGAACTCGTGGCGCGCCGCAACCGGCTGGAGGCGGAGGCGCTGGAGGCGGACGGGATCGCCTGGGACGCGGAGCTCGTTGCGGACCCGGCGGCGCAAGCGGCGATGGCGGGCCACCGGCGCTTGTTCGAGGCGCGGCGGGCGACGCGCGCGGGCCTTGTGGCGCAGTTGCGCGAGCGCATCGGGCAGGCGCGCCGGCAGATTGCGGGGTTTGAAGCGCAGCTGCGGGCGCTCGGGCGGCGCAAGGCATTCGTGGCTGAGGAACTGAAGGCGAAGCAGCGCCTGTTCGACCGGGGGTTTGCGGAACTGCCGGAGGTGATGGCGCTGAAGCGGACCGGAGCGCTGATCGAGGGAGAGGCGGGCGAGACGGAGGCGCGGATCGCCGAGGCGCGCGGGCGCATGGCGGAGATCGAAGTGCAGATTCTGCAGATCGGGGCGGAACGCCTTGAGGGGGCGGAGGCCGAGGCGCGGGACGTGCAGGCGCGCGAGACGGCCTTGCGTGAGCGCCTGGGCGGGCTCCGGGAGCGGCTCGGGCGCCTCGACGTGCGGGCGCCGGCTGCAGGCGTGGTACATGATCTTGCGGTCTCGGCGGTGGGCGAGGTGCTGCAGCCGGGCGAGCCGGTGGCGAAGGTGGTGCCGGAGGCGGCGTCGTTCACCGTACGGGCGCGCATTGCGCCGACGGATGTGGACCAGGTCTGGCCGGGCCAGCCGGCGGTGCTGCGCTTCTCGGCCTTCCCGGCGCGCACCACGCCGGAATATGGCGGCGAGGTGGTCAGGGTCTCGGCCGATGCGCTTGCGGACGAACGCAGCGGGCTTGCCTGGTATGAGGTGGAGATCGCCATCGGCGCGCCGGTCGGGCCCGAACGCGCCGGGCGGGCGCTGGCGCTCGCGCCGGGCATGCCGGTGGAGGCCTATCTGCAGACCGGCGCGCGCGCGCCGCTGGACTGGTTCGTCAAGCCGATCACCGACTATTTCGCCCGCTCGCTCAGGGAGGAGTGAAACAGGATGCGGGTCCCTGTATGCGTTGCGCGTCTACCGGGGCTTGTTCGGCGGATACTGGACGGGCGAACCTGCGGTTTGCTGCGGGCGCGGCGTTCGGATAGCATTTCAGGGCTGCTGGCGCGCCGTTCCTCCGGGAGCCGGGAGCCGCGCCTGCGGCAAGTGGGGTCGGGAAGAGAGGGAGTCATGCGGGGCAGGGCGTGCGCGGTCCTTCTGGCAGTCTTGGCCGCAGCATGCCTGACCCTCTCGCCGCTGAAGGATGCCGAGGCTCACTATTCTACTATAGGGCCTGCTTCTGGCGTTATCACGTCTTCCGATCCATCCGTCTGTACGGTCTCGGAGGCCAACCCGGCCCGAGGAATCCGGGGCATGAACCCGGACGGAATTGGCCACTCTGCGCAAGATAGCTTTGCCTGGCTCTTCAAGGTCAGTTGCGGCAGCGGGGAGAAGGCCATCGAGATCCGGGTCCATGACGCCTTCACGGTGTCGGAAGCGGCGATTGCGGCCGAAAAATACGGCAAGGCCATCGGCCGCCTGCCCAAGGTGCTGCGAACCGGGATCAAGCCGGCAAAAGGGCTTCGGATACTCAGTATACATAAGGGAACCCACAATTGGTATGCGTCCAGGTTGTTTGGGCTGGTCCGTGTCTATACGGGATTCGGGCGGGACGAAGATGATGAGGAAGGACTGGTCCATGAGGCGGCGCATGTGTCGCTGGATAATCGGATCCAAACGGGCAAAAAACCGGACCGCGCCTGGGTGGCGGCGCAGAATGCCGACGGGGCGTTCATCTCGACTTATGCCAAGCGTCATCCCCAACAAGAAGACGTAGCGGAGTCGTTCCTGGCGTATCTGGCGGCCCGGTATCGGCCGTCCAGGATCACCAGGAAATGGGCAACAACCATCTACGAGACGATCCCGAACCGGATCGTCTATTTCGACGCGCTGCTGTCGGAAAGCGACATGACGCCCTTCACCAGGACCTCGCCGCGCGTTGCGGGGCTGGCGGTCGATAACGACAGCCTGGCGATGGAGGCCAGCAATACAGCGACCTACGACATCCGGATCCCGTCGCCGCCGGTCGCCTCCGTGACGGTCACCCCGGAAAGCGACGACAGGACAGCGGCCACGGTGAGCGGGCCGCTGACGTTCACGACCAGTAACTGGCATGTCCCGCAGACCATGACAGTGACGGGCGCCAGTCCCGGCACGGCGACCATATCCCACACAATTTCAACGACGGACGGCAGTTACAAAAAGATCCCCGCGGAAGATCTGCCGGAGGTGTCCGTGACGGTGTCGGGGACGGACAACCCGGTTTCGCTGTCGGTGAACGGCAATGGCGCTGTCGACGAGGGCGATCCGGCGCTGACGATCACGGCGACTCTGGGTGCGGCGAACACGACCGGGCAGGCGCTCGCCATCCCGGTGCAGGCGCGGGCAGCAGGCACGACGGCGTCGCCCGGCGACTACACGCTGGCGGGCACGATCTCGATTGCCGCCGGGGCGCTCAGCGGCGAGACGGATTTCGAGGCTGTCGACGACAGCGATGTCGAAGCCCTGGAGTCGGTCGTCGTGGAGCTGGGCAGTGCGCTGCCTTCGG
>JAJDVH010000065.1 GCA_022826185.1 Alphaproteobacteria bacterium | reverse complement strand
GCCTCACCCTCGGCCGCCGGCGCAGGCGCGGCCGCCGGGGTGGCCTCGGTCGCCCCAGCCGCATCCGCCGCCCCCTCCCCCTCGGCCTCTCCCACCCCGGCCGGGAACAGCACCCGGCCGGTCCTGTTCACGTGGATCTCCGTCGAGAAGCGGTCGGTGTCCTCGCCGCCCTTGCGGTAGCGCCGGGTCTTCAGCGTGCCCGACACGTAGATCATCCGGCCCTTCTTCGCGTACTTCTCCAGCACGTCGATCAACCCCTGCTCGAAGGTCACGACGCGGTGCCAGTCCGCCCGCTCCACCCTCTCGCCGGTCTCCTTCTTCGTGTAGCTGTCGTCGGTCGCGACCGACATGTTGGCTACCCTCTCGCCCGACTGCATCAGCCTGATCTCCACGTCGCTACCCAGGCGTCCCATGATGTCGGCCCTGTTCAACCCCAAAGACATGGTTCCCTCCTTCTTCAGGTCTTTCACAAGCTACCCGCCGGGCGGCACCGCGCCGCCCGGCCTACGCACATTTCGAGTGCCCGCACGAGAGGCACACGTCGCAGCCCTCCCGGTGCACCAGCTCCGGCTGGCCGCAACGGGAGCAGAGCCTCGGCCGCGCGACCCCGGCGGTTCCGCTGCCGCCCCCGCCCTCGATCGCGAGCGGTTCCGCCTGCCGCTCCTCCGGCCTGCCCCAGATCGCCCTCAGGTGGCCCTCGATGACCATCCCGATCAGCGCCAGCATGGACGGAACGTACTGCCTCTCCACCCACTGCCCGCCGCGCGGATCGAAGACCGCCTTGAGCTCGTCCACGATGAACGACACGTCCCCGCCCCGCCGGAACACCGCGCTGATCATCCGCGTGAGCGCCACCGTCCAGGCGTAATGCTCCATGTTCTTCGAGTTGATGAAGATCTCGAACGGCTGCCTGCGCCCGTCCCTCACCACGTCGTTGATGGTCACGTAGATCGCGTGGTCGTGCTCCGGCCACCGGATCTTGTAAGTGCTGCCCTGCAACGCCTCCGGCCGCTCCAGCGCCCGCGTGAGGTGCACCACGGCCCCTGCCTCGAACTCGTCCTCGTGCCGCGCCGGCGGCTCCTCGAGCGGCAGCGCCGGCTGCCCCGCAACCTCCGCCGGCCCGCTCCCGTCCGGCCTCTCTGCGGCGCCGTCCCCGCCCGGCGGCCGCGCCTCTCCCGCGCCCGCCGTGGCCAGCACCGCGCCCGTCACCTCGTTCGGCCGGTACGTCGTGCAGCCCTTGCAGCCCAGCTCGTACGCCTTCAGGTAGACGTCGCCGAACTCCTCGAACCCCATCTCCTCCGGGCAGTTGATCGTCTTGGAGATCGAGCTGTCGACGAACGCCTGCACACGCGCCTGCACGGCCAGGTGGTCCTCCGGCGTCAGCGACTGCGCATCCGTGAAATAGTCCGGCAGCGGCGCCGCATCGCCCTTCAGCCGCCGGAACAGGAGGTAGGCGTGATCCTCGACCGCCTCCGCCCTGCGCGTGCCGTCCGGCGTCAGCACGTTACGCGTGTAGGAGTAGCTGAACACGGGCTCGATCCCCGACGACACGTTACCCGCCAGCAGCGAGATCGTGCCGGTCGGCGCGATCGAGGTGAGCAGCGCGTTCCGCACGCCCGCCTCCGCGACCTCCCGCCGCACGTCCTCGTCGAGGCCCCGCACCATCGGGCTGTCCCGGTAGCGCGCAGCGTCGTACAGCGGGAACGTCCCCTTCTCCCGCGCCAGCGCGACGGAGGCCAGGTACGCCGCCCTCCGCAGCCTCCCCATCCAGCGCTCGACCAGGGCGTTTCCCTGTCCGCTGCCGTACCGCGCCCTGCACATGATCAGAGCGTCGGCGAGACCCGTGACCCCCAGCCCGATCCGCCGCTTGGCCTGCGCCTCCGCCTTCTGCGCCTCGAGCGGGAAGCGCGAGCAGTCGATCGCGTTGTCCAGCATCCGCACCGCCACCCGCGTCAGCGCCTCCAGCCTCTCCAGGTCCAGCTCCGCCTCCGCCTCGAACGGCCGCCGCACCAGGCTCGCCAGATTGACCGAGCCCAGCAGGCAGGCGCCGTAGGGCGGCAGCATTTGCTCCCCGCACGGATTGCTGGCGAAGATCTCCTCGCAATAGCCGAGGTTGTTCGCCTGGTTCACCCGGTCGATGAAGATCACGCCGGGCTCGGCATACGCATAGGTCGAGCGCAGGATGCTCTGCCACAGCTCCCGCGCCCGGACCGTCTTGTAGACCACCCCCTCGAACGCCAGCTCCCACGCGCCATTCTCCCTCACGGCCTGCATGAAGGGATCGGTCACCAGCACCGAGAGATTGAACATGCGCAGCCGGCCGGGATCGCGCTTGGCCTCCACGAAGGCCTCGATGTCGGGGTGGTCGCAGCGCAGGCAGCCCATCATGGCGCCCCGCCTGAAGCCCGCGCTCATGATCGTGCGGCACATCGCGTCCCAGCAGTCCATGAAAGGCAGCGGCCCCGACGCATCGGCGCCCACGCCCTTCACCACCGCGCCCTTGGGCCGGAGCGTCGAGAAGTCGTAGCCGATCCCGCCGCCCTGCTGCATGGTGAGCGCGGCCTCCTTCAGATGCTCGAAGATCGCCGACATGTCGTCCCCGATCCGCCCCATCACGAAGCAGTTGAAGAGCGTCACCTGCCGGTCCGCGCCGGCGCCGGCGAGGATGCGGCCGCCGGGGAGGAACCCGAATCCTTCGAGGGCCTCGTAGAACGCCTCCTCCCAGGACTCACGCTCGGCTTCGACCGAGGCGAGCGCGCGGGCGACGCGTCGCCAGGTGTCCTCGACCGTGCCGTCGACCGGATTGCCGGAGGCGTCCTTCAGCCGGTACTTCATGTCCCAGATGCGGGACGAGATCGGCAGCATTTCGGTCATTCAGGACCTCCTCACGAAACCGACCGTGCCCGCGCCGGCGAACGACGCGCCTCCCTCGCCCGGGCCTCCCTTCGTGCAGGGCACCCCTTCCTCGCAGAACGTGCAGACCGAGGGATCGGCCGCGGACCAGCCACAGGCATCGCCCCACTCGTCAACGCACGCGCTCTCTTCCGTGCAGCCGCACATCCGGCACGCCGCTTCGCTCATCGCCGCCTCCATTTCCGTCCTCACCGCCCCGACGCCCGGCGAACCTGATCGACCGACGCGCCCACATCGACGGTGCAGTCGTACGGCCCCCCCTGGCGAACCCCCGTCTTCACGCATTCCACCAGGTCGAGGCCGTAACGCTCCCACACGTGGTCCTTCCACCCTCCCGTCGACTCCTGCAGCGGCAGCACCTGCCACTGCTGTCCCACGAAGGTCCCGGCCAGCACCAGCGCCGGCGCCGCGAACGCCGCCAGCGCCAGCACCACCCAGCGCCGCGCCCCTCCGACCAGCTCGCGGTCACGGCTCAGGTCCTTCTTGTACGCCTCCAGCCTCTCTTCGAGGTTCCCGACCAACGCGCCCACCTTCTTCACCACCTCCACCTCCAGCTTGACCCCCTCGAACGCCTCCGACTGCTTGTTCCCCGCCTCGACCACCCCCTCGATCCGCTCGTCCACCCTCTGCAGGCCCGCCTGCAGCATCTCCCTCAACTGCGACAGAAAATTGTCCCCTCCCTTCTCGCCCTGCCCCTCCCCCGCCTGCTTCAGCAGCTCGCTTTGCGCGATCAACGAATCCGGCAAATCCGAAATCATCGCCTCTATCTTTCCCAGCCCCTCCTTCACCGTCTCCCGTGATCCGTCCGCTTCCTTCCCCGGCGCCTCCACCACCGCATCCAGCTTGCCCTTGATCTCCCCCAGCTCCTTCGACACCTCCCCCAGCTTGGTCCGCAGCCCCAAAGCCACTTCCTCCACATCACCAAGCTCGAACCTCAACGCCTCCACCGCCGCAAGCACCCCACCCGCCGCAGGCCCGGCCTCCTCGCCTTCCTCCCCCGGCAGCGCGTCCTCGACTGCCGGCGCGCCCGCGGCCACCGCCGCGTCCGCCGACTCCTGCCCTGCCTCTCCGCCCCCTTCCGGAGCCCCGCCGCCTCCGTTTCCGGCCTCAGCGACCGCCGCGCCGGCCTCTTCGCCTTCCACCCCCGACAGCTCGTCCTCGACACCCTGCGCATCCACTTCCGCTCGCCGCGCCGCCATATCGGCCGCCGACCCCATCGCCGCGCCCTCGACCCCCGGCAACGCCGCTGCCGGCCCCGCCGCCGCCTGCGCAGAATCGGGCTCGCGAACAGCAACCCCCGCGTCACCGCCTTCCGCCCCCTGCGCCTGCGCTTCCAGCCGCCGCCCGCCCGCTACCGGATCAGCAGGTCGTCCCGCCGCTTCCACCGGCCGCGCCGCCTCTTCCCGCCCCGGCCCGTCCGCGCCCGGCTCCCGAGCCGGCCCGCCTGCACCGCCACCGTCGCGCGCCGCGGGGGCCTCCCCACCGGCCCCGGCTCCGCCGAGCGGCTCATCCCCCCAGAACTCCGCGAGAACATCGGCCCTTCCTTCCTCCGCCTCCAGACCCCAGCCAACGGCGCCGCCGCTGCCCTCCGCGTCCCCGCCCTTCGGCCCCGCTGCCGCCTCTGCGCCCGATTCCGGAAGCGGCGTTCCCGACACCTCCGCCGGCGGCTCCGCCTTGCCGGCCGCGGCCGGAGCGCTGCCCTCCGCGTCGGTCATGCCGCCTCCTCCCGCTCCTCGCCCTCGCCCTCGTCCCGGCGCACCATCAGCGGGTTCGGATCGAACAGGCCCCGCGTCTGCCGGTGCGTCCAGTAATGCGTGTGCTCGAGCGCGATCGGATCGCGCGGAATGTCCTTCGGCGAGGCCAGCACGAACTGCCTGTCCGGCCGGAGCGTCATCAGCTCGTCCGGAGTCACCAGCCGCTCCTTGACCAGAGAGAGCGTCTCGCCGGCCTGGGTCTGGGTCTTCGACGCGATGAGCCGCGCGTCCGACATGCTGCCCGAGTGCGATTCGCTCTGGCTCTCGTAGGTGCCGCTCCCGATCGCCTGGGAGATCTGCTCCGCGCCCTCGGGGTCGTTACGCGACAGGCCCATGTACTGCACGATCTCGGCGAGGTGCGTCAGGGTCTTGCGGCTCTCCGCCCCCCACGTCTCGTCGAGCGCCGATATCGACTGCGCGAACGACCAGAAATGCACGCCCCTTCCTGCCGCCATGTTGTAGCCGTCCATGACCGGCTGCAGGAACCCGAGCTTGGGCATCTCGTCGATGATCAGCAGCAGGTCGCGCTTCAGCGGCCGCCTGGTCGAGAGCGCGTTCGGCATGGTGATCCACAGCCTGAGCCAGGATCTCGCGTTCCCGCTCTCGTCCTCCGGCACCACCACGAACAGGTCCGTGTTCCCGTCCACCAGCACCTCGGGATCGAAGCTCGAGCTGCTTGTCGAGCGCACCATCGCCGGCGACGTGAGGAACGACATCTGGTTCGCGATCGAGGAGAAGTTCGACCCCCGCTCCTCGTCCGACACCTGCCGCATCCGCTCCACCGCCTCGTGCGCCAGCCCGCCGGCGAAGCGCTCCTCCTTGAGCACCCCGTCCTCCCACTCCTTGCGGTCCGCCACCGACGACATCAGCAGGTCCCGCACGTGGCCCAGCGTTCGCTCCCCCGGCTCGCACCTGAAGCGCACCCAGGCGATGTACCCCGCGATGATCGCCCGCGAGGACTGGTAGAAGTGCTGCGCGTTCGACTGCGAGCGGTTCGCCGGCGGCGGCGTCAGCAGCGCGTCCAGCAGCACGTAGATATCGCTCACCGCCTTCGCCTCGTCGTCCCGGATGAAATCCAGCGGATTGAAGGTCTCGCTCCGCGTCAGCGGCAGGTAGAGCCCCGGCAGCTTCTGCCTGTGCCCCTCCACCACCCCGTAGGGGTCCATCAGCAGCACGCGGCGGCCCATCTGCCGGCGCCTGCGCGCCACCACCGGGAACATCTCGCCCCTCGGGTCCAGCAGCACCGTGGACCCCTCCCAGCCCCGCCACTTTGGCGAGAGGTAGTTCAGCGCGATCGTCGCCCCCTTGCCGGTACGGGGCGGGGCGAGCGTCAGCGCGGAGCCTTCCAGGCGCCAGGCGACCAGGGGCGCGCGCGCGCCCGAGCCCCACTGGCCAAGCAGGATTCCGCGCCGCTTCGTCAACTCGCGCATGAACCGCCGATCCAGGAAATCCGCCTTTCCGTAGAGATCCGACTCCGCGCGCCGCCGCCGGCGGCCCTTGTCCAGCGAGCGCAGCCAGAACAGCGCCACCTCTGCCCACACCAGGCAGGCCAGCACCGCGCCCACGCTCGACGCCACCATCACCACCAGGTCGACCAGGCGTCCCTGCGACAGCCGCGCCACCACGGCATCGATCGATCCCGTCGCCAGCACCGGCTGGAACACCTCGATCCACGCCGCCCCGCCGAGCGCCGCCGCCGCGCCGGCGAACGTGCCCAACCGCAGCCCCATCGTCCGCTTGCTCCGGCCCGTCCCCAGGAACACGCCGAACAGCCCGCAGAGCGCGGCCGACACCGCCACGAGCACCAACGAGGGCGCCGGCACCGTCGACACCATCCACATGCACGCGCCCGCGCCCAGGCCCGACAGGCCCACGCCCAGCACCACGTTCCACCACAACCTGGACATCCGTCTTGCCCCCTAACGCCCGAACCGCATGGCCGCCAGGCGACCGACACCCGATGTAATTCCACCCATGGCCCCCTCTGTCCCACCGGCCGAAGCCGAACCCCGGCCGCCGATCCACTCGATCACCACATTCGGCAGGATATCGATCAGCTTGAAGGCCATGTTCATGAGCGTGTAACAGATGAAAACGTAGACAACGATCATGGGAATGAACCCCTCCAGCCCGATGCCCGAGAGCTCGTCTGCGTCCTTCAGGTAAGGCACGAAAACCCCGTTCAGGATTGTCACCCCGGCCACGAACACCCAATAGCCGAGCACGAAGCCGAACAGCATCAACGCCGGCCGCAGCACCAGTCCCGGCAGGAACAGCCAGCCACTCCGTGTCACACTCGTCATCAGCTGATTGCCCTCACCCCGCGTCACGTGCGCAGCCGCGAACACCGTGATCGAGAGGAACGCCTCGACCACGGTCATCAGCCACGTCAGGATTCCGAACAGGAAGCGGATAAACGGAATCAACGGCAACACGAAAGCGAGCATCACGCCGGCGATGAGCAGAATCCCAAGCACCATGTTCACCAAACCGCCGCCCACGTCCCACACCGCCCGCGCTCCCGCCGTCACCTCCTTCGCAGCATCTCCCAGCCACAACTTCCCCAGTACCGGAATCCCCGCCACCGTCGCCGACGTCGCATGAAGCGCCACCGTCGAGGCGATCAGGCCCGTGTACGTGTGCAAGGCCGCACCGATCAGGCTCGATCCGAACGACGCCAACTGCCCGATCGGATTGAGCGTTCTGTCAAATTCATCCGTCGTCACGAATACACTTTCCAGGTCGAACATCCCGAACAGAACGCCGCCCAATCCTTCCTTTGAACTGGCTAGCCCCGACAACGACCCCGCCATGCCCTGCTCTCCCATCCGCAGATGGCTCGGTCGAAAGCGCCCGCCCTTGTTCAGCTCCTGCACCAGCAGCCCCACTGCGGCCGCGGCCACCTCGTCCTTCTTCCCCAGCTCCTCGTAATTGGGCGGAACCACGTCCGGAACGCCGTAGGACACCGCGTGGAAGGAGCCCGTCCGGTACGCAATCGTGTTGATGAACGACGCCGCGGCCAACCATTCCACGTCCCGCTCCATGCCCTCCAGCCGCGCCCTGCGATCCTCGGTCTCCACCCTCGCAGAGTCCTCCAGCCCCACCCTCAGCGCCGCCAGATAGCGCGCCCCAAGCGGCTCCAGCATCCCCTCCACGTCCGGAATCTCCGGATACTCGCCCGCACCGTCCGCCCCGGCTTCGCCGCTACCGTCGTCCACCACGATCCGGCCTCTCAGCGGCGCCTGCAGGCGGTTCGCAATCACCGCCAGCTCGTCCAGCACGGGCGTCCCGCCCCCCGCTGGCGAGCCCGCCAAAGCCCTGTAGTGTGCGTTTCCCGCCAGCAGCCGCCCCGCCTCGCCGTCCCCGGGTGTCACGTCTGCGATCCCCATGCTCAGCTGATCGTCATCCACGTCCACGAAGCGAATCGCGCCGCACATGTTCGGCACCCGCCGCGCGTTGTAGCCGTAGGAAATCGAGCCGTCCTCAGACACCCGCTCCCTTACAATGAAGCCCTCGGATCTGCGGAACACGGCCGGCCCCACCTGCACGTCCCCCACCTCCGCGTTCGCCACGGCCGTGCACGTCTCGACCACCAGCGCCCGCGCGATCGCGGAACGCCACAGATCGTCCTTCGGCAAAGGAACCGCCGTCTCGGACTCGCCCAGCATGTCGTCTGCGAAGGGCTGCCAGACCGTGTTCGCGAAATCACCGCCGGCGCGCGCCAGCCCCAGCACGATGTGCTGCCCCCCGTTCATGCCCCCCGGCGGCAGCGGCACCATCAGCCCCACCGCGATCACCACCCGCAGAACCTCCCAGCCGCCAAACCCCCAGCGGCCCTGCCGCGCCGTGGCCACCGTGCCCGCCACCGTGTGATAGACCAGCAGAAATCCCGCCAGCACCAGGATGCCGCCGTTGAACACGTACAGCATGTTGGCGAGCGCCGCCGGACCCTCTCCGCCCCCTCCCGGCCGAAAGCTGTTCAGGAACCCGAGGATCTCCCGCGTCGTGTGCGACGTCTCCTCGAACGGATCGAGCTCCGTAAAATCGAAAGGGAGCAGGTCGGACTGGGCCTCGGCCTCGGCCGATATCAGGCCGCTCGCGCCCAAGCTTGCGAACCCGGCGCCCGTACCCGCCAGAGCTGCGCCCAGGCAGGCCGGAAGCCGGGCCGAGGGCTCCCGAAGCCGCGACCAGCGCCACTCTCCCTTCGACGGCCAAGCAAAGGCGGCACTGCATAGCCCCTTGATCCGGCCGGCCGCGCTCCGCAGCTCGCGCAACGAGCGTCCAATCTCGGGCAAGAAGAAGAACCGGAGGAGCGCCATCATCTCGCGTCAGTCCCCTCGTCCCGAAGCCTAGAAGAGGCTCCCCCGAGCCCTTTCCAACGCCACAGATAGCGACGTCGCGTCGATCGCGCCGCGCCGCTCCGACAGGCGATAGCCTTCCCACGCCAGCATCAGCCCGATCGCCTGGAGCGTCACCAATTCGCGCAGCAGGTTCGCCTCGCTCATGCCCTGCAGCCCGACGAACCAATTCGGGTCCTCGAAGCGCCGGCTGGCGAGGATCTCCAGGAGTTCGTACCGGCTCAGCCCCTCGCCGGCGCGTCCCGCTTCACCGGGCACCAGCTGCGCGACCCAACCACCCAGCGCCGCCCCCGGATAGCGCAGGCTCCGCGCATGGGACATGAAATCGGCGCTCAGCGCCGTCCGCGCATCCAGCGAACGCGCATAGAGCACCCGCACCTTCTCCTGCTCGGTCTCCGCCGTCACGAACGGCAACTGCCCGAACACCACCGGTGCCGCGAGGTTGCGCGACACCTCTACCGCCGTCTCGAGCTCTTCACGCGTCGAGAACGTCCGGGTCTCCAGCAGATTGCCCGGCCGCAGATCGGCGCCGTGAAGCTCCTCGGACGCCGTGCACACCTGTTCGCTCTGACCGCCGCGCCCTGCATGACAGTACTGGCTCAGCACCGCCTCGAACCTGGCATCGTTGTTCGCGCCGCCCACCTCGGAGACTGCACCGCGGTCCCCCATCACGCGGCCCCCCTCGACTCTCTCCGCCTCCTTGCCGGCCGCCTCCGAAGCGCGACGGCTGTCTCCGAGGCCGCTCAGCCCCGTGATCGTGTCGCACGCGGTCTCCGCCGGCCGGTGCTCCCGCACGCTCCGCGTCTCCTCCACCTCCCGCGCGATCTGCGCAATGAGCTGGGTCTGCGCGTCCAGCGCCTGCGTCGTCGTCTTCGCGTTCTGGGCGATGTAGCCCGAGACCTGCCCCGTGGTGAGCCGCAGCGCCTCCACGATGTTGGCTTCCATCACGTCCAGGCGCTGCTTCACCCCGCGCAGCACCCGGCTCGCCTCCGCCCGGTCGTTGTCCGTGGGGTCGCACTTGGACCTGCCGAACAGCGCGTGCGCGTCGCCGGCAGCCCCGGCCGTCAGGATCGCCGCCAGCGCAACGCCGCAAACGCTCAGCCACAGCCTGCGCATCACCCTACTCCCCGCCCAGCGAGTTCCGGTAATTCTCGAGATTCACGTCGAGGTCGCCGCCCCGCACCGGCTCCCGCAGGAAGTGTCGGCGCCGCGTGTCCACCTCCACGCCGGGCAGGCGCTCCAGGTCCCAGGCCAGTGCGCTCGTATCCAGCGACCGGCCCACGTATCCTCGGTAGGCGTTCCGCGCCACCGTGCAGACCTGCCGCTCGAGCAGTCCCATCAGATCCTGCATGGACGCTCCCGGATCGTAGAAGACGTCGAACCCTCCGAAATCGAACAGCTCCTCCAGGCACGACAGATCCAGGATCGAGTCCGGACTCCTGATCCCCTGGTCCGGATCCCGGATGATCGCGAGGTCCCCCTGCACGCCGGCGGACGCGCTCTCCATGAGCCCCTCCCTGATCTCCGGATCGCAGGCGCCGTCGCCGGCGTCCTGGGCCGCCGCATCCTTGATCCCTGCCGACGCAGCGATCCCCGCCGCCACCACGGCCGCATACGCCCATCCGCCCACCCTCGTCACAATCCCGCCTCCGCCGCTTGTGCCGCCCCACTCGCAACCAACTCCGCCGCCATGCGGTCCAGCACCGAGCGCTCCGACGCTCCCTCTCCGGCCTCGCCGGCGGCGCGCAACTCACGCTCGATCCGCTTCCGCGCCGAGCCCGAGGGGAACTGCCGCGCCAGCACCTGCCGCGCGTGCGCCGGCGCCATGCGGTCGTACAGGCGCTCGCGCAGCGCCACGTCGCGCGGCGCCGTGGTCAGCGCCCAGAGCTCCGCCGGCCCCGGCCCGTTGACCACCACCTGCTCGAACCGTCCGCCGCGGTCCGACGCGATCAGCAGCGCCGGCGCGCCGCGCTCGCCCGGCCCCGTCAACTGGAACCTGATCGCCTGCTGCAGCGTCGCCGAGAGCGAGAACAGCGACGACAGCGTCTCGACCTCGCGATCCTTGCCGCCGGCGCCCAGCACCCAGTAGCGGTTGGCGAGCTCGGTCAGCGCCTCGCCGAAATCCTCGATCCTCTGCGATGCCAGGCAGAGCTGCACCCTGAGCTTCCTTGCCTCGCGCACGTCCCGCTCGACCTGCGCCCGCACCGCGTCCGCGCCCCCTGTCCGGTGAAACTCGTCGAACGCCAGCCGCTTCGGCGTCTCCCTGATCTCCCGCAGACGCTCCACGTGATAGCCGCGGTATCGCTCCGGGATCCGCGCCGCGGCCTCCGGGCCGATCCACCAGTGCCGCGTGAGCGCGTGCCGCGCCAGCATGTAGACCGCCGCCGTCTGCCGGTCGCCCTCGGCCGAGCCGTGCGGCGCGACGTCACCCAGGTCGACTGCCGCCACGCGCGCGCGGCCGATATCGAACGCCGTCGGGTGCGCCATGATCGGCCACGCCTCCAGGGCCGCCGTCACCAGCCTGAGGAAGGCTTCCGTCACCGTCTCGCCGCCGCTTCCGAACTGCGTATGCCGGACCAGGCCCTGCACCCGCTCGTGCCGTGCGGCCGACACGAAATCCCGCAGCACCGGCACCGCATAGCGCTGCGCCCGCTCCGCGATCCCCGGCTCGCCGGCATCGAACAGCGCGTCCACCACTTCCCACCAGGTCGTGCGCAGCTCCGGCTGCATGCCGATCCGCGCCAGAACCTCGTCGACCACCCCGTCGCGTCCGCTCGTATAGAGGTTCGGCTCGCCGTCCGGGCTCTCGTCCGAGCGCATCTGGTAGGCCACCGTGATCGCGGGATCGATCAACTCCCGAAGCCCGTCCGGCACCCCCTCGATCCCGACCGGCGTCGCGATCAGCCTGAGCAGGTTCGCCACGAACTCGCGCTCCGCCGCAAGCGGCTCCCGGCAGCCGAGCTGGGTGTCGCAGGGATTGATCGCGTGCCGCGCCGCGTCCATGCTCAGCCGGAACCAGCCCGCCTCGTCCCGCCGCTCTGCCGGGAGCGCCTCCCGCAACAGCGAGATCAGGCCCGACGACGACGGTCCGATGTCGATCACCGCGCTCAGCGGCAAACGCCCCAGCCCGCCCTGCAGGCAGAACCCGAAGCCGACGCTGTTCATCAGCACAGACTTGCCCTGCCCCGGGATTCCGTAGATCAGCTCGAACCCGTAATCCTCGCCTTCCCGGAACGAGAACGGCAGCAGCTTGCCGTCCCGCGCCCGGAACACGTGGTCCACGCTCCTGCGCGCGATCGGCGCCGGGCGCCCCAGCGGCAGCAGCCGCAGCGCTTCGGGCAGCGGTGCCGCCGCCGCCTCCGCCGTGCCGCCGCAGCAGAACCCGGGAACCGATGCCGCATAGCTCTCCAGGACGTCGCCCACCAGCGGCGTGAACACGCACTCGCCCCATCCCTCGGCAACCTGCTGCAGCCTGCTGAGCTGCCGCTGGAGCGCATCGCGGCCCTGCTCGGGCGGCACCCAGGTCAGCACGCCCACCCGCAAGCGCACCACCGCCTCGGCCCTGCCCTTCACCTCGTGGAGCTCGCGCATCGCGTCACGCACGGCCGCACTGTCCGGCGACGAGAACGCCAGGAACGCCGAGGCCACGCGCGCCATGGCCGGCCCCAGCCCCTCCAGGCCCCCGCCCTCGACCAGCGCCGAGAACCGCACGTTCACGCCGGCCCGCGCGACCTGCTCGAGAAACTCCGAAAACGGCCGCGCCCGCCGCGGCCCGAGCGACATGTCCAGGGCGCCGTACAGCCGGGAGCCCACGCGCAGGACGGAACCGTTCCCCTCCACCTCCCCCACCAGGAGCTGCGGCGCCAGGGGGGGAGGAAACGCCCCCAGCTCCGGCGGCTCCGTCACCCGCGCCGGCGCGTCGTTCGCTGCCAGCACCGGCCTCCAATCGTCCGACGTCGACTCCCTTCCCGAAACGAAGCGGCGAATCGACCTCAGCGCCCCGTCGTCGTCGAGGCGGCGGGTCACCAGACCGAGATCGCCCAGAACCGATTCCACCGCCTCGGCCCACGCCTCGTGGCGCGGGACCAGGCTCTCGAACACGGCCAGCGGGCACTGCGACTCGTCCCTGCGCGGCAGCCACCGTTTCAGCCGCCTGCGGATCGCCTTCCCGTCCCGCTTGCTCTGCTCGCCCGTCAGGGCCGAGACGCGGCTCCACACCGCGACCGTCAGCGTTTCCGAAACCGCCGCCTCTCCGATCCGCCGCTCCCGCTCGTCGAACACGTCGTCGAGCTCGAGGCCCAGGCCGCGCGCGCTGCCCCGCTGTCCCTGCGACAGCCGCCGCACCGCCTCTTCCCCTTCCTCCACCGCCCGTTCGAACACCACATGCAGCGCATGCCCACCCGTCAGCAGCGTCGAGTTGAGCCGCCGGTTCAGCACCTCCACGAAGCGGTCCAGCTCCTCCCGTCCCACCATCGAGCGCGAGCCTTCGAGATCGAACAGCGACACCAGCGAGCCGTCGCTGCAGACGATCGTCCCGTCTCCGCCCGTCGCCATCGGCAGCATGAAGCTCTCGAGCGACTTCCGCCGCACGGTCCAGCCCATGCGAAGGACCTCTTCCAGCCTCTCGATCACGGCCCGGCCCCCGACGCCGCTCCTAGTTCAGCTTCGGCGGCGCGATGTTCGGACCGCTGCCCCCGGCATCCGTCCCGAACGTGTTTGCAACCGCATCGATGATGAACGGCGCCACGATCAGCGCGACGCCGATCAGGATCCACATGATCCCGCTGCCGAGCGTCACCTGCTGGGGCTGGTCGCTGTGCCGCTTGATCTTCAGCATGCCGAAGCCCACCAGAATCGCGCCGATGATGTAGAAGATCGCGGAGATGAACCCCGTCGCGCCCAGCAGATCCGACCTCGCTTCCTCCGCCAGATCCCCGATCGACTTGTCCGTGGCGGTCTGCGCCCAGGCCGTGTTCACCCACAGCACCGTCCCGGCCACGCACAGCCATACCCACGCCTTTTGCCACGCCCGTTTCATCGCTCTCCCTCCCCTCACGAGATTTCCAGGACCTTGATTCCGAGCGAGCTCTGCAGCGCGCCGATGACCGGCACCATGTGCCAGGCCAGGAGTCCGCCGAACATCATCACGGCCGCTCCGCCGGCGGTCGCTCCCGGCCGCCCGTCGGCGGCCGCCCGCAGCACGAACAGCCCGCGCACGAACGCGATCAGTCCGACCAGGCCCACGATGACGAACACGGCCTTCAGCAGCCGGTTCATGGCGTCCACGCCCTCGCCCCCGCCCGAGTACCCGAGCGTGGCCTCGACACCGCCCGTCCGTTCCCCGAACATCGTCATCTCGCCGGCGACGATCCACGACGGCAGGGTCACCAGCACCACGCTGACCACGAAGCAGAGCGCCGTGCCCATGCCGCTCACGCCCTGGACCCGCTCCGAGGCGCGCAGCAGCCTGAAGCAGCCCTGCGCGAACAGCCCGAGCGCCAGCAGGTAGCAGACCGCCGAAATCAGGAGCCGCAGCGGCTCGTCGATGTCGCCTGCGAGCGAGATCACCAGGTCGGCGAGAGAGCCGCTGCCCTCATCCATCGCCCGCTCCCGGCCCGGCTCCGTCCAGTCCCGAGGTGAACACCACGACCAGCTCGGTATCCCGCGCGAGCGTCACCGTCGGCCCGCTCGGCGCGGTCTCGAGAAGCACGCTCCCGAGCGCCTGCGCGGCGCCGGCCGCGCCGGCATAGAGCTCCGCATCCTCACGGTCCGCGCGCTCCTCCACGACGAGCTCGCCCTGCACCGTCGTGATCGTGCTCGCCGGGCTCGCCAGCGCCTCCAGGTAGCCCTGCCCGAACGCGAGCGCCGCCGGCAGCAGCACCCGCTCGAAGAAGTGACGGTCGA
Source organism: Alphaproteobacteria bacterium (assembly GCA_022826185.1). Classification (GTDB taxonomy): domain Bacteria; phylum Pseudomonadota; class Alphaproteobacteria; order Bin95; family Bin95; genus Bin95. Next base: position 24,787 of record JAJDVH010000065.1, on the reverse strand, counting down.
CCTCGCCCTCGACCCCGTAGCAGGCGCAGTCCGGATCGACCGCCAGCGCCTCGATCGCCACCCGCCGTCCCCGGAACTCCATGCTCGAGAAGCGCAGCACGAGGCGCTCGCGGACCACCTCGAAACCGCCCCTCAGCACCGCTCCCGACAGCGGGTGCTGCAAGACCTCCAGGAGGACCGGGCCGGGATAGTCCGAGCTCACGCCGTAGAGCACGCGCCCATAGAGCCCGTCGCCCGCCGCCACCTGCGGCAGCCCCGCCGCCGCCGGCCGCGCGGGCGCCGCCTCGTCCGCCGCCTCTTCCCGGTCCACGTCGGCGGCGTCCTCTTCCTCGCCCGCGCTGCGATAGACGATCCGCACCACGTTCGGCGCGCGGTTCCACTGCTCGAACAGCAGCCCGATCGCGAGCCCCAGCCCCTCGTTCGAGGGATCGCCGCGCGGCGCCGCCACCTCGACGGGCGCCGGCGGGTCCCTGTACTCCACCCGCGCCGGCTGCGGTTCCTCGCGCACGGGCTCCGCCTCCTCCGCCGCCGGCCTCTCCTCCCCCGGCCCCACGAACAGCGGCAGACTCGAATCTCCCGACTCCCGCGCCGCTTCCTCGTCCTGCCGCTCCCGCTCCTCGATCGTCCCCCCGTACTGGTCCGAGAGATCGTCGGTCACGTCCAGATCGATGCGGCTGTTGTCCGGCACGATGTCCTGCGCGCCCGCTCCGGCCGGCGCCAGCAGGATCGCCGCCCCGATCGCTAATGCTCTATACGTGGAGCGCATCCCGGAACTTCTTCCCCGGCACGAACCGGACTTCGCGGTGCGCCTTCACCTTCTTCCCGTCTCCGCCGACGCTCACCTCCACACAGGTGAACGACCCGAACAGCCCGAGCCTCACCTCGCCGCCCTGCGCCACCTCGCGGACGATCCCTTCCAGGACCATCCCCACGATCCTGCCGCCCACCACCTTCGAAGCGCCGGCGCGCTCCGCGGCTTCAACGACCAGCCTGTGCTTCCTCATCCAGCACGTCTCCCAACAGCACCGCGCTCTCTTCCGGCCTCAGTGTCAGGCGCACCTCGCGGCCGTCGCTCGCGACCAGGACCAGCGGCGAATCCGGCAGCCGGTAGGCCCAGCGGTCCCCGCTGCCCCGCTCGGCCGCCCACGGCCCGGGCGACAGCACCAGGGAATCCGTCACCATCAGCACGTCGCCCTCGTGCCGCCACGCCCGCGTCTCGTAGCCGCCGCCGTCGACCGCCAGGCGCTCGGCCCCGCCCGGGATCACGCCCCCCAGCAGGTCGAGCAGCACCGCATCGCCGGCGTGGAATCCGCGCCGCACCACGAGAGCGCTCGCGTCCGCGTGCGGCCCCGCGTGCGCGAGCCTCACCTCCACCCGGAAGTCCACGAGATCGCCGTCGTCGAGCAGCCGCAGCACCACCGGCTGCACGTGCCCCTCGAGCTGCACCGCGGCGTTGCCGTGCAGGAAGCGCCTCTGCGGCACCAGGTACAGCATGTGGGATACCCCGCCCGGGCTCTCCGCCGCGTCGCCGCCGCTCCCGTCCGGCAGGAACTCGCTGTCGACGACCACCTCCTGGATCGGCCAGGGCGCCCCCGTCAGGTCGACGAACGCCAGTGCGGTCGCATAGCCCCAACGCACCGATATCTCCGGTATCTCGACCGAGCCGCTCTCGACGTCGAGGCGCCTGATCCGGCCCTCCGCCGGCGGGTTGCCGGCCCGCTCCGTCGCTTCCTGCGCATGCCGCATCCAGCTCCCGAGAAACTCGATCTGCTCTTCCGTGAAGGGCAGCGAGCCGCGCCCGGCGCGCACGACCTCGTCCGGCGGCAGCACGATCGCGTCCCGCAGCGCCTCCAGGTCCTCGCGCTCGTCCTGCGCCACGGCGCCGGCGAGCGGCCATGCCAGCAACCCGCACAGCACCGCGCCTGCCACGATCCGCCTCATGCGTCCCTCCCCTTCGTGGCGATGAGCTGCTCGATCGCGATCCCCGCCTCGCGCTCCCAGAGCGGCACCCGCATGACCAGGACCTCCGCCACCAGTTCCTGGCTGAAGGTCTTCGATCCCGCTTCGAAGGTGACCAGAAGCGGGAACTCGATCTGCCAGACCAGCCGGTCCCCGTGGAGGAAGGTGGACGTCACCACCGGCACGCCGCGCGCCACCGAGGACGAGACCTGCAGCCTCTCCCGGATGCGCTCCAGGAACCGGCTCTCCTCCAGTCCGTTGACGAAGGACTCGTAGCCCCGGTCGGTGAAGCTCTCCCTGACCGCGCCGAGGCGCATGCGCCAGTCGTGGTGGCCGAGCGTGAACGCCTCGGTCACGGCGCTCACCGTCCACGTCTTGAGCGCCGCATCCGTCATGATCGGCTCGCTCAGCTGCGTGAGCGGCACCAGGCGCCCGTCCGAGGTCGCCGCCACCGTCACGTAGACCGTGGAGTGCATGTTCATGTACCCGACCGTGACCACCAGGGTCAGGATGTTGGTCACCACCAGGAAGAGCGCCGCCCTGCGCCAGCTGTGATGCTGGTCCCGGTGAAACCCGACCAGCCGCGCCGCCTGGCGGATCGCCTGCAGCCGTGCGCTCACCGCCCAAGACCCGTCCTCGGCTCCGGCGGCCGGTAGAGCCCCGCCACGAAAGCCCGCATGTCGACGATGTCGCCCACGCCCGCAGCGATATCGCCGTCCTTCTCCCGGTAGAGCGTGAGCGGCACCGCGCGCGCGCCCCACGCCTCGAACCGGCGGTTGTTGTCCATCACCCGCTCGCCGCCCGCCGGCGCGCCCCCCACCGAGACGCCCGGCGAGAACCACTCCAGCTCCGGATGCTCGCTCGACAGGACGACCATGGCGCGCAGCGCCGATTCCGTCCCCAGCAGCGCCACCGGCACCACGCGCACGCGCATCGCGCCTTCCATCGCGCGCTCGGCCAGCTCGGCCACGACCAGCCTGGACCAGCGGCACTCCGGATCGGCGAACACGACCACCACCGGTCCCTTCCCGCCGACCGTGAAGCCGTGCCCCTGCAGGGACTCGAGGAAGCGCTGCTCGAGCGCCGCCTTCTCCGGATCGACGGGGCCCGGTCCTTCCAGCTGCCGCGCCATCTCCAGCTGCGCGCCCGTGAGCAAGCCCCCGTCCGGCGCATAGAGCAGCCCGTTGACCGAGAAGCCCTCCTCCGTGACGTAGAGCGTGTAGACGCTCCCGTCCGGCAGCTTCACGAAATAGCCTTCGAGTCCTCCCTGCCGCCCGAGCTCCACGATCTCCGCGCCCTGCGCGCGCAGCTCCGCGATCACCTCCGGCTCGTCCTGCGCTCGCGGCGCCGCGACCAGGAAGAACGCCACCGCAAGCGCGGCCATCAGCCACGCCAGCCAGCCCACCGTCTTCATCCGTCCGCTCCCTTGCCCACCGCCCGGTGCAGCACCGACAGCACCCCGCCGTCGCCGGCGAGCTCGCCCACCGGCGCGTGCGGCAGGTGCGAGAGCGAGAAGAACAGCGCGCCCACCGCGTCGGCGAAGCTGCCGCCGAACACGCGGCCCTCGTGCAGCCGGTAGTGACGGTCCGTCAGCCACAGCACGTCCACGCCGGCGCGCTCCGACCAGCGCTCCAGGACGTCGCGCAGGCTTTCCTCGGAGCCCACCCGCCAGCGCATCGCTCCCGGGTCCGTGCCCACGAGCTCGATCGCGTCCTCCTCGAGCCACGCGGGGAAGACGTGCACCTCGGTCCCGTTGCGCACCCAGGAAAGCCCCTCGCGCTCGAGCAGCCCCTCCCAGTCGCCGTAGGGCGCCACCACGGGCCTCCCCGTCTCGACGCGGCGATCGAAGCGCACGGTCAGCGAGGAGGGCGCCAGCAACACGAGCACGCCCTGCAGCGTCGCCCCCGCGCCGTCCTCGACCAGGTTCAGCGTCGGCAGCGCCTCCTCGGAGGGCACGTACAGGAAATCCGCCGGCGCCGGCGCCGCCTGGCACATCAGCCAAAGTCCACAAAGCGCCGCAGCCGTTCCCCGCCCAGCGCATGACGCCGCCCGGCCGACCATGCCCGCACGGCCCTGAGCGCCGCGCCGAAGCGGTAGCCCTTCAGCTCGGCCACGCGGAACGCCGCGATCGCGCACACCAGCAGCGCCGTCGTCCACCACGCCGGCAGGAACACCCAGATCATGAACAGCATCAGCAGGCGCGCATCCAGCCCGTACACCCTCACCGGCCGCATGCTGTCCCGCCATGAAACAGCGCGCGTCTCCTCCTCGCTCACCCCGCCTCCCCCCGCTCAATGCGCCTCTCCGACCGGCCGCAGCACCCGGTCGTCTCCCCGCCCGCCCTTCGCCTCGGCATGAGCGGCCGAAATCCGCCTGAGATCCGCCTCCCCGATACGCCCGTCTGCGAACGCCCGCTCGGCCGCCGCCCGGAAATGGTTCCCCGTCTCCGCCAGCGCGGCGGCGATCATCGCCGTCCAGCGCTCCTGCGGCGCGTCGAGAAGCGCAGCCTTGAGGCCGCTGCCGAAGGTCAGCCACTCCCTCAGCGCATGCCGGCCCCCGCCCGGAGACGGCAGCAGCATCTGGCTCACCACGACGTTGAGGACGTCGACGAACGCGGCGCCCCGCTCCGCCCGCTCCGCCACCGGAAACTCCGCCAGCAGCCGGCGCATGGTCGCCGCCACCCCTATCGTGTGCGTCGTCGTGTAGACCGCGATCCCGAAGTCGGCGGCCCGGATCACCGCCTCCACCGTCTCCAGGTCCCGCGCCTCGCCCACGATCACCGCAGCCGGCCGGCGGCGCAGGCACGCCCGGAGCCCCGTCTTGAAATCCGGGAAATGCTCCGGAATGTCCGACTGCGACATCAGCGCCTCCTCGCCGCCGATTCCGTCGAACACGAACTCGATCGGCGACTCCAGGCTCTGCACCCGGCCGGCGCCCGTCTCCAGAAGGTTGCGCGTCCCCGCCGCAAGCAGCGTCGACTTGCCGCTGCCGGGCACGCCCGTGACCAGCGTGAGGCCCCGGCAGGTCCGCCACGGCTCCGCCACTTCGTCCTCGATGCCCAGATCGTCGAGCGCCGGCGGCGCGCCCGGCAGCACGCGCATGGTGATGTTCACCGCGAACGCGCTCTCCACCTGCACCGCCGACAGGTTCACCCGGAACCTCTGCGCCGCCTCGCCCCGGCCGCGCTTCACCGTGTGCGCCGTGTCGATCGCATCGCCGCCGCGCAACAGAGGATCGGCGGTCTCTCCGAAGAACGTCTTGCACAGCAGCTCCATCGCCGGGCCGTCCACGAGCACGCGCGTCGCCCGCCTCAGAACGCCGTCGACCTCGATGAAGGCCGGACACCGCGTCTGGAACGAGACGTCGGAGGCGCCCTGTTCCACCGCCCACATGAGAAAGGAGTCGACCTCGCCCGGATCGAACACGTGCTCGCCGCCCGGCCATCGCGACTCCGGGCTCACGGCGCGGCCCCCTCTTCCGGCCGCAGCCGATGCGCCTCTGCCACGCCGCCGACTTCCACCTCCACGTCGAGCGGCGCGGCCTGATGCATCACCCGCCACTCCTCGGAGCGCGGGTTCAGCGCCGCCCAATCGGCGATATGAACCACCAGCTCGCCGATGCGCATGAGCCTGCCGCCGCCGCTGACTCCGGTCCGCTCCGCCAGCACCACCGGCGCCGAGACCATCGCGGCCTCGCGCAGCCTGTGCCATGCAACGATCCCCTCGAAGGTGCGGTTGAGCCGGTCCAGGTCGGACGCGAACACGTCCTCGGCCTGCCGCCGGCCCATGAGCCAGCCCTCGCCCAGCCAGCGCCGCCACCGCGCCTCCTCGTCTTCGTCGCGCGGGAACAGCACCGCCGCCGGCGGCTCGGCAAGCCGCCAGCGCCGCACCACGAAGTCGCGCCAGTGCGGCACCGCACTCACGATGCGCTCCGCCTCGACGATCCGAAGCACCCTCTCGGCACTCGCCGCCCGCGTGCGCGTCCGCGCAAGCCGGAAGGCCTGGCGGGTCTCACCCAGCACCGGGGGCAGCACCTGGAAGCCGCTGCGCCTGAGAACGAGCTGGTCGAAGCGGTAGATGCGCGTGAGCTGCCGCTCGAACCCGTGCAGCATCCCGGCGATCTCCCAGCTCCGCCTGGCAAGGCCGGCCTGCGCGCCGAAGGCCACGGCCGCGAGGCGCATGGCTTCGCCCCGCTTCTCCTCGGCGAACGACACCGTGCCCGCGTCGCTACCGGGCCTCACCCGGTAAAGCTCCTCCAGTGTGGGCGGCGCCTCCGCGCCCACGGCCTGGCCCGGCCACCAGCCCAGGGCCGGCGCCGCAACCGCCAGCGCCAGCAACAGGCAACGCGGCCCGGTCACGCGCCCCATCACCCCGACTCCCAGCCCGGCCGCCAGTCCAGACGGACCTGGCGGCTGCCGGCGTCCACCACGACCAGGGCGCCGGAGCCGACCTGCAGGCCCGCATCGCGCAGCACGAAGATCAGCGGCCGGTTCTCCGCCGATACCGACACCACGAGAGGCGTCACCGGCTCCGGCCCGGCGACCTCGAAGCCGTAACCCGCCTGCCCGGCCAGGCTCTCCAGCAGCGAGGCGAGCGGTCCCACCCAGTCCAGCGTCACCGCCTGCATCAGGTCCGGATCGACGAGGCGCGGTATCTCCGCGCCCAGCTCCGGATCCGTGCCCGACTTGATTCTCTGGAGCGTCGTCAGCGCGCGCTCCGCCCGGAGCGCCGCATCGCTGAGCCGGAGTTCGGCCGCCTCCGCCATGCGGGGCACCGCAGCCGTCACGGGCGCCTCCGGCGCGTCCAGCCACTCGCAGCCGCCCGCCGCGGCCGCGACGCCAAGCGCCACGCCGCAGCCGGCCCGCCTGAAGCGCGCCATGCCCCATCGCGTCATCTGCGCACCGCGCCTGCGTCCTCGACCACGAGCTGGGAGTTCCGGCTGTAGGCCGTGACCACGAGCGAGCGCCTGATCCCGGGATCGGCGAACAGCAGGTCCACCGCCTGCAGGAACTCCCCCGAATAGCTCGCGTCGGCGCCGACCGCGTACTCGTGCGCCGACTTCCAGACCACCGACCAGCCGACCCGCCCCGCCCAGCTGCGCAGCACGTCCCTCACCGTCGGATAGAGCTCCTTGTCGACCAGCCAGGACTCGACGACCCCGGCCATCGCGCCTTCGTGCTCGCTGTCCCAGTAGCGGAAGAACACCAGCGAGCCGTCCCGCCACGTCCAGGCATACCCGGTCCGGCGCGAGACCTCCTCGACCAGCACCCGCAGCGCGCCCTTGAACAGCATCTGCAGCGGCTCCGGCTCCTCCAGCTCGACCGCGCCGCCGGCGACCCGCGACGGCCGCTCCTCGACCTCGACGGCCACCCCCGACGCCTGCGCGATCCTGCGCACGGCGGCGGCGAAGCTCACCGGCTCGTGCCACTCGACCGACACCTCGCGCGCCGCGACCTCGTCCGGCATGGCGGCCGCGTCCACCACGACCGACTCCGTCGCCCGCATGGGCTCGCCGTCGCCGGCCGCAGGCTCCGCCTCCTGCGCCAGGCTCAGGCCGGCGTGCAGCCACAGGAACACCGCAAGCGCGCCTACGGTGAGCCCCGGCGCCAGCGGGCAATACCCGCGAAAGACGCTGCGCCCGCGCCGGCGCTGCACGCACACGCGGTGAGCCACCGCGCACGCCGAGCCGATCACCAGCGACCAGGCGAGCCCCAAGGGGCCCAGGACCCAGCCGAAGGCCCCCAGCAGAAGCGCATCGCCGCCGAAAAGCGGCCAGCGCCGCCCCGCGGCCCGCGCCACCCCGATCTGCGCGACGACCAGGCCCACCCCGAGCGCAGCGCCTACCGCCGGCACCCAGAAGCCGTCCGACACCACCGCCTGGCCCGCGCCGAACACCTGCCAGAGCACGCCTGCGCCCAGCAGCACGAGCACGAGCGGGGGCCTGATCTGGAACCGCCGCGCGTCCACCGCCGCGATCGCCACCATCGCCCCCGTCACCGCCACAGCCAGCACCGCATCCACCGCGCTCATCCGTCCCCCCCGGCCCGGCCGAAGGTCGCCGGCAGGATCTCGCACCACACCTCCACCTCGGCCTCCTCGCACAGGCTCGCCTCCAGCGACACGATCGCGGCCCCGCTCGCCATCAGCTCCGCGTTCCATTCGAGAAGCCGCGTCTGAAGCAGCCGCAACGCCGAGAGCATCTGGATGTCGGCCCGAAGCCCCTCCAGCACAACGAACGCGCTCCCCTTCGCCGCGTTCCATGCGGTACTCCCGCCGCCGCCCGAGCCTGCCGCCGGCCGGGATTCCACCCCGACGCCCGGCCTCGCCCCGCCGTCCTGCGCCAGCGCGTCCTGGCACCCCGCGCTCGCCGCGAGCACGAGTAGTCCCACGACAGCCGCCGCCCTCAACATCCCGAGCAGCTCCCCACCGTCAGCCTCGAGATGCCGGCCGTCGCCGCCGCGATCGACCCCGTGGCACGCATCGTGTTCAGCGACACGTTCTCCGCCGTCACATTCGTCGCCGTCACCGTCTGCGCATCCATGGTCGCGCTCTGCAGGTCGCCGATCGTCGCGCTGTTGGCAGTCATCGCGCCCGTGGCCGAGACCGTTTCCGCCGTCACGGTCCCGCTCGCCGTCACCGTGACCGTCTCCATGCTCGTCTCGGCTTCCACGGTGTCCGCCTTCACCAGGCCGTCGAATTCCCCGCTTCCCGCCGTCATCGCGCCGCCGACGGTCACCTCTCCCGTTACCGTGACCGCCTCGCCCACCGTCAACTCGCCCTCGACCTCGAGCGCCCCGTTCACCTCGATGTCTTCCTCCACATCGAAGCTCTGCGCCTCCACCAGTCCGGCGCCCGCGATGTCGTTGCCGCCCAGATGGAGAGCCGTCTCCATCCGGTTGGCGTCCGGGAACCCGGGAATTTCGATCCGGTAGAGCATGTCGCCGAACACGTTCTGGTGGTCGAACCTGCCGAACGCGGCGAGAGCACCCACCGCCGGCACTCCCGAGAACGCGGTCTGGAACGCACTCACGTCCACGTCGATCGCCGGCCCCCGCAGGCGCGTCGACGCCTCCGGCGCCACCACGCCCATGCGCACCCCGCCGTAGCGCTCGCCCAGAAGCGCCGCCGACGGCACGAAGGCGTCTCCCGCCGGCAAGGTCTGCGCGACCAGAACGTCGACCCCCGTCGTTCCCGCCCGCATCGCCATCACCCGATATCCCCGCCCCAGTGCATCCACCGGCGAAAAGCCTTCCGGCAGCACCGCTGAAAGCTCCGCCGCCGTGATGGTCGTCTGTGGCGATCCCGCAGGCACCCTAAGCTGCAAATCCCGGAAGTTGCTGTGCACGTAGGAGCTGACCGCATGCGCGAGGGTCTCCAGCTTGCTTCCCGCCAGCCGCGCGCGATCCTCGAGCGCGCGCTCCTCCAGCCAGACCACCACGCCGAGGATCAGCGATCCCAGCAGCGCCATCGCCAGAAGCGAGCCGAAGAGGCTGAGGCCGTGACTGCCCCGCCGGCGCGATCTCATGGGGCTCCTCCCGCGGCGCCACCACACGCGACCTCCTGCCCGTCGCCGGCGCCGCCGCAATGCTCCGGTTTCGCTTGATACCGACGCGCGACTGCCCCATACGTTGCCCCGTGAAGGGCAAGGAATTCATCGACCGGGTCATGAGGATCGGCAGAGAACGCGGGGTCTCGGTTCGTATCGACACCGAGCGCGGCAAGGGCAGCCACATCACGATCTACTTCGGCGATCGCTTCACCGTCGTGAAGGGTCGGCGCACGGAGATTGGCCCCGGTCTGTTGTCTGCCATGATCCGCCAGCTGGGCCTTGCACGGACCGATATCCGACAAGGCTGACAGGAGACAGTCATGCGATTCGTCTACCCTGCACGTCTGCGCCCCGACTGCACCGGCGAGCTGGTCGTCTCTTTCCGCGATCTGCCCGAGTGTCTGACCTCCGGAAGCAACGAGGCGGAGGCGCTTGCGGAAGCCGCCGACGCGCTCGAAGAAGCCATTGCCGGTCGCATTAATCGGGCTGATTGCATCCCTGTTCCCAGCCAGCGCTGCGCAGGCGAATATCCGGTCGCCGTGCCCCCCGAGACGGCGGCGAAGGCAGCGCTGGCGCTGGCGCTGCACCGGACCGGCGTCACCCCGGCGGCGCTCGCCGCACGCCTTGGAATCGAAGAGAAGTCTGTCCGTCGAATGCTCGATCCCCGCCACCGAAGCTCCGCGAACCGTATCCACCAGGCTCTCCACGCCCTCGGCCACGATCTCGTGCTGGAATCCCGCGCTGCGTGAGGAGGCCGGCGCCACCTCCAACAAACCGAAATGGCGCGCGGGCTCCGCCGATACCCCGGCTTGATCAGCCAGAACGAAGCCTCGGACTGAAACGTCGAGTTCCCGGAATTCCCAGGCAGCGTCACCGCCGGCAGCAGAACTCGCGAAGAGGCCGAAGCGTCCGCGCGCGTGGCGCTTGCACTCCGCGTGCACGCCATACTGCCTATGAGCAATCTGTGGCTTAGTCAGCTTGACCGAATGTCCTTTATTGGGGACACTATGGGCGTGGAAATCGTCTATACGCCAGTCTTCCGGGAGTGGTTCAGGCAGTTGCGTGATCGGCGGGGGCGAGTTGCCATCGCTGCTCGAATCAGGCGAATCGAACACGGCAACTTCGGTGATCGCCGGAGCGTCGGTTCGCGTGTCAGCGAGCTCCGGATCAATGTGGGCCCAGGCTATCGGGTCTATTACACGATCCGAAGAAACACGGTGGTCATCTTGCTCTGTGGTGGCGATAAGACGACCCAGCAACCGGACATTCGGCGCGCCCAACGCATGGCACGCGAAACCTGAGGAGACCCCACAATGGAACTCAAGAAATTCGACGTTGTCGATTTTCTGGAAACGGATGAGGAATTGGTGCTGTATCTCAATGAAGCGTTGAAATTCAACGACCCGACATTCTTCGTCGAAGCCCTCGGCGACGTGGCCCGCGCCAAAGGCATGACATCGATTTCCAATGCCACCGGTCTGGGGAGACAGGCACTTTACCGCTCGCTTTCCAGCGACGGCAATCCGCGCATCGACACGCTGTTCAAGGTGCTCGACACCCTCAACGTCCGCCTTACCGTCACACAATGACAACAGGACATGAGCATCATTCAATATACCGCTCTGATTGACGGCGGGGGCGGAACCTACGGCGTTTCGTTCCCGGACCTGCCGGGCATCGTCGCAATGGGAAAGACACTCGACGCCGCACTTGTGGGTGCCACGAAAGCCCTGAACGACTACGTGATCGAAGCGGAAAAACACGGGGAAGAGGTCGTCCTCCCAACCGCCATCGAGGACGTGGATACCCCGCATGGATGTGCGCTCGTCTCCGTTTCCATCCTTCGCCCTCTCTTGAAAACCGGGCCGAATTGACCGATTCAACGGCCCTCGGGGAGGAGTGTACAAATGAGCGCAACGGCCAAGACCGACACCGTCAGCCTGCTGCTCGACCGCGATGTCTACGAAGCCATGCTTGCCGACGCTGCCCCCGCCCGCGCCGCAGCCCTCGAAGACGCCGAGGACCGCGCGGCCGTGGCCGCCGGCCGCGCGCGCGGCCTCGCCGGCACCGTGCCGATCGAGGTCATCCGCGCAAAGCGTGCCGGCACCCATCCGGTCCGCGCCTGGCGGCAGGCCCGCGGCCTCACCCTTCAAGCCCTGGCCGCATACAGCGGAGTCGGCAAGGCCCACATCGGCCATATCGAGAACGGCCGCCGCGCCGGCACCGTCGATGCCTTGCGCCGACTGGCGGGCGCGCTGCAATGCACCGTCGACGACCTCATCGTCCAGGCCCCGTCGCTCAACCCGCACCAACCTCACTCCGGATAACATCCCGCGCACGATCCCACCGTCAGCGTTTGGAAACGCGCCGACGGTCCGTAGAGCCCCTGGAACACGCCTGCGCCCGTCGCCAACTCCCCTGTCATTGTCAGGGTCGCCGCGCTCAGGGTTCCGATCGTCGAGCTTCCCGAGACCGACACCGCCGTTTCCACCGCGGCGTCCAGCGCCGTCACGCTCGTCCCCGTCACCGCAGCGGCCTGCGCGTGCTCGTCCACATCCATGTCCGCCGTCACCACCGTGTCGCTCTCGGAGCTTCCCACCGTCAATGCCGCGTCCACCGTCAGGGTGATTCCCTCAACGGCCTGGCCCAGCAGCGTCTCCGAGATCATGGAGCCCGCTTCGGTCGCCTTGTTCACGTCCCCGTCGCCACCGACAGTGCTCGCCACCGGAGCCCCCGGATCCGGCGTCGCGATCACGTTCACCGCCGTCAGCGGCCCGCCCTCCGTCAGGTCGCACGGCTCGTCGTGCGCCGCCCCGCAGCCGCCTGCGTTCAGCGTCGTCTCCATGCGGTTCAGCCTGCGCTGGCCCGGCTGAGCGCGCCGGTAAAGGGAATCGTCCCGGTAGCGCACCCCCCGGTCGGCGGTCACGAACAGCACGCCGTTCGCCGGCGTCCGGCCCATCGCCGTCGCGATCGCCGCCCTGTGAAAGGCCATCTCCGAATCCGGATCGCCGTACTCCGCAACCTGCGCCACGTCGCCCTCGATCACGCCCGCGCGCAACGATGCGGAATGTGCCCACGCCCGAGGCTCGATCACCCCGAACGCCATCGGCACGCCGGCACCATCGTCGATGATTCCCACCGTGAACGGCGCCGACCGGCCGGCCGTGTCCGGCAGCCCGACAGGCGCCGCATCCAGGTTGCGAAGATCCGCGACGCTCAGCACCAACCCCTGGCCGAGCTGCGCCAGGTAAGACGCACAGTCCGTCGCCGGCGGCACCGCGTTGCAGTCCGTATCCATGCTCGCGCGATGCGCCGCGTGGAACCAGAAGGCGAAGACCCGCCCCGCCTCCCGATCCTCCGCACGGCTCTCCGCATCGGCGCGCTCCGTGTAGTACGCGCCGAGAAGCACCGCCGCCGCCAGCACCAGCAGCATCACCGAGAGCAGGCCGCCCGCGCCCAGCGTCAGGCGGCGAGACAAGTCCCGGCTCATCCGAACCTGAACGTCACGTCGTTGGCGCCGGCGCCGTCGTCGCAACCAGCGGTCACCTCCGCAACCGTTATCGGCGCGGTCTCCACGGTCGTGCCGAACGCGATCGACACCAGGCCCGTGCGCGCCCGCGTCTGACCCACATAGACGTCCGCCAGCGCCGCGCAGATCTCGTCGTCCAGGTCGAGGAACTCGATGGTGTACTCGCCGACCTGCGCTTCGATGTTCACCTGCGCATCGAAGGGGTGCCAGACCTGAACAGCGCTACCGGTATCCACCCGGGCGTTGGATGGAATACCCCCGCGCGCATCGAGCGTCGGAATGAGATCGGTGCCCGAGGCGCCGTAATTGGGGCGTCCCGCGAAGGTCCTCTCCACCGCTCCCTTGAGCTGCGACAGCAGCGTCACGATCTCCGAGCGCCCCGCCGCCTCCTGCGTCTGGTTGTAGAGCGCCACCGCGCCCACGATCACCACGCCCGCGACTGCAAGCCCCAGCAGGACGCCGAACAGCGAGAACCCGCGCCAGCGGCGCGAGCGCGTCAGACCCCTCGTACCCACCATCGCCATCGTCTCTCCCTCTCAGTAATTTCCCGCCTGCTGCAAAATCCCGAACATGGCGTCGATGCCGCCCGCCATCACGAACGTCACGATCAACAGCAGCGTCCCGTTCATCAGCGCAGCCCGCGAGCGCAGCACCTCGTCCGAGCGCCCGACCCAGCGCTCCACGAACCCGCCGAGCTTGCGCTCCCACCCGGCCGTGCCGTCGAGCGCCGCCACCACCGGCACCAGCGCCGGATCGGGAAAGCCGTGGCCGGCAAGGCGCATGCTGGCCCCGAAGCCCGCGCCACCCGCCATGTGCCGCTGGATCGCGTCGATCCGATGCCGCGCATAGGGCGAGGCGCCCTTCTTCATCGCGGTGAAGGTGCGCTCGTTCACGTCGACGCCCGCCGAGACGAACTCCAGCACCACGAACAGGAAGGCCGAGCCCGTGAGCGTTCGGTACAGCGAGAAGGGCGCCACCTTGTCGGCGTGCTGCCGCCCCGGCCCCGTCCAGTAGACGATCAGCAGGTAGACGCAGAACATCAGCCCACCCACGACCGCGAGGAACAGCAGGAAGTTGCCGTGGAGCCACACCGACGTCATCCGGAACACCTGCGCGCCCATGCCCCAGGTGCCGGGATCGCTCACCCCTTCCAGGACCGGAATGAAATGCCCGCCCGCGCCCCACAGCAGCACTATCAGCCCCACGATCAGCATGACCGGGAGCGCCAGCGCCTTCCACATGGCCCCCTTCTGCTTCGAGCGCATCTCCGCCACCCGCGCGGCGCCGGCGAACAGCACGCCGGCCTCGACCCGCCCGTAGGCCCCGAAGATCATGGCTTCCGCCGGCGGCACCCAGCGCGCCGCCGTATCCGAGAACCGTCCCGCGACCAGCGCATCGCGCCACTTCCGCAGCACCGCCGCCCGCCACGCCTGGCCCTGGACGCTTGCCGTCTCCGCCGCGATATCGAGCGCCTTCTCCAGCGACATGCCGCTTTCCAGCAGGTCCGCGATCATCTGGAACACGTCGATCCGGACCCGGCTGGGCAAGACCAGCGAGGCGATCACGCCGCGCAGCATCACTCGGCTCCGCTCTCGGCCACCACGCGCAGGCCCACGGCCCCCGACGTGTCCTGCACCTTCGCGCCCTTGCGCATCGCATCGAACGGGTCGATCGTGCCGCGCCGCACCAGCTCCCACATCTTCTCGCCGATCGGCGTGCCGCCCATGCTGTCGCACCAGTGCCGCCAGGCGCCGACCGGGTCGCGTTGGCGCACGAACTCCAGGTACTCCCCGTCCGGCCGGATCATCTCCGCCACGACGGTCTGCTTGCCGTAGCCGCCCCAGGCTTCGTCGGCGAGCGTCCCGCCACCCTTCCTCTTGCACGCGGCGCACCCGTCCACGTTGCGAAACCGCACGTCCGGCCAGCCCCGGATGCGCGCCGCCATCCAGTCCGGAACCTCGCGTCCCTGCGGCTCCGTCCCGGCACACGCCGGGCAAAGCCGCGGCAGCAGCGTCTGCTTCATCAGCAGCTTGATGTTGCCGGGCTTGCACACCTCGGCCACGCCCACACCCATGTCGATCAGCCGGAAGAGGATGGCGTTCGCGGAATGGACGTGGATCGTCGTCCACACCTGGTGACCCGTGTCGATGAACTGCAGCACCTGCCGCGCCGCATCGACGTCGCGGATCTCCGACACCATTCCGGACGCCGGATGAATGCGGCAGAAGTGCATCAGCGCTTCCTGGAAGTTCAGGCTCCGGTCCTCGCCCACGCCCGACGTCGCGACGGCGATCTGCAGGGCGCCCGGAATGACGATCTCCACCGGGTCCTCGATCGTCACCAGGTTGAGCTGGCCTTCCCATTCGCGCATCTGAAGCATCAGGTTGGTGGCCAGCGTCGTGGTCTTGCCGTCGCCCGTGCTGCCGCCGACGAAGATCCCGCCGTGCAGGCCCAGGCGGATTTCCTCGAACACCGCCACTTCCTCGCCCTCGAAGCCCAGCCCCTCGAGCGACGCGTCGTGCTTCACCGTGTCCTTGTAGAAGAGGCGCGCCACGAGGTGGTCGCCGTCCGGCTCGTGCGGACCCCTCTGACAGCGCAGCCCCGAGACCGAGGGCGGCAGCGGCAGCTTCCCCGCCCGCACCGAGAACCCCTGGAACTCCCGGTCCTGGTAGGAGGTCTGCGCCGATCCCTCCTCCTTCATGTGGAAGATTTTGCCGGTCAGCTGGCGCCCTTCCTCCTCGCTGAAATGGCGCCCCACCCTGAGCTTGCGGTCGTTCACGATCGCGTACACCGCGCACTTGCCGCCCCGCTCCGCCTGGAACATCACGTCGCTCGCGCGCACCGCAGCCGCCTCGGCAAACACCCGCTTCAGGCCCATCTCGACCGCCTGGTCCTGCTTGGCGAACTCCCCCTCTCCGCCCTGCCCCGCCGTCACCGAACGCGCCAGGCCGGCGAACTTCTCCAGTCCCCCGCTCATCCGTCCCCTCCTTCCCGCGGCCGTCCATAGGGCATCATCTCGACCGCCTGCCCGGTCCCGACGTGCACGCCGGGCGGGCTCACCGCGATCCAGTCGACCACCACGCCCCCCGGCAGCTCATCGCCCTCGCGCACGAACCAGACGTTCGCGCCGTCGCTCACCCGCGCCTTCAGGTCCCCTGCCGTTCCGAAGATCGCCAGCCAGCCGTAGAGCGGCACGGGCTCCGGCTCGGGCTCGCCCTCCGGCTCCGCCTCCGCTTCCGGTTCAGCCTCCACCGTCTCCTCCGCGAACGAGAGCACCTCCGCGCCCATGAACTCCGTGAGCTGCGCCACCACGTCCGCCGGCTCCACCCGCACCTCGCGCTCCGCCGCCGGCGCGGCCTCCGGCGGCGGCGCGCGGCTCTCCCGCCAAAGCTCCGCGAGCTGCCCCTCCGCCTTGAGGATCTCCACCACCAGGCGCTGCCTCTCGCCGCAGAGCGCCAGCACCTCGTGCTCGATCTGCAGCGACGTCACCACGTCCGCACGCTCGGTCGCCGCCCTCAGCAGCCGCTCCAGCACCGAGCGCGGGCAGCCGAACAGGGCCGCCCCGACGTCGGCCGCCTGCGGCGGCGGCGCGGCCACGACCGGCCCCGGCTCCTCGTCGCTCTTCTCGAGATAGCCCAGAAGCGAGCTGGATCCCGCCGGCTCCAGGTCCTCGCTCTCCGCCCTCACGCCCCCGCTCAGCCCTGCGTCTTGCGTCGACGGCGGCGCCGCACCCTGCGACCGCTCTTGCCCAGCAGCCTCCGAACCTCCCTCCTCGGGACCCACCGGCACCACATCAGCGCTGCCCGCGACTCCCGGAGCCAACGGCCCGTCCGCTGCCTCGCCATTCCCTTCCTCTCCCGGCCGCTGCCCTCCAACCCCCTGATCGAGCCAGCTGTCTTCCCCCAGAGAGGGAAACAGGGACAGCCCTTCCTCCTGCGCCAGAGACGGGACCGGCGCGATGGCCAGGGAGAAACAAACCACCCCCGCGCGCAGCCACGCTCCAGGATCCACCGGGCGCCTCACTCGATCACCCCACGGCCTCATCGTTCTCCGCTCCACCCCACGTGCCGGGCCAGAGCGCGCCACTCGAACGTGTTCGCTGTTTCAATTCCCTCCACCAGCACATGCAGCGAGCCCTGCGACAGCCACCACTCGCCGCCGATATCGCGGCCGCCCCGCGTGCCCACACGGAGGTTTCCCCCGGGCAGGAAACGGAAGCCGACGTTCTCGCGATCCATGAAGGGGAGCGCCACCGGCTCGGCCCGCTCGACCAGCCAGTCCATCAGCGCGAAGGCGCCGTAGCGCTTGCCGGTCGACACCAGTCCGAGGGGATAGCCCAGGCTGTAGAGCAAGCGGATCGGCGCCGCCGTGAACTGGAGCGCGACCCCCTGCCCGTCCTCGAGCGGCACCAGCCTGATCGTGTCCAGCACCTTGTCGCTGTCGCCTTCCAGCAGCCACACCTCGTCGCCGCGCGGGCCCAGCGCCAGCACGTAGCGGAGCATCCCGCCGCTCACGACCATGCCGTTGTTCGCCGCGAGCCAGCCCCGCAGCTCCTCGGCCGGCAGGGTCGGCTGGTGCCCGGCTGCCGCGAGCCCCGTGCCGCCGGGAATGGCCCGCTCCGATCCCGGGAAGCCCCGCACCGGCGACTTCGGGTCTTCCCGCATGAGCTGCCAGAACACGAGCGACTGCTGCGCCGTGTTCAGCGGCAGCCCCGCCGGGGTCAATTCCGGGCACGCCGCGGCCAGGCCCGCCGGCCAGCTCTCCTGCACCCAGCCCCGCAGGAACACCTGCCAGGTATCGTCGGCCACCCAGCGCTCGCTGTGCAGCTGCCCCGTCGCCGGATCGTAGAAGATCGGCACGTGGCTCTTCACCTGCGCCGGGTCCGGCTCCTCGCCAGGCGCCAGGTAGTTGAACAGCGTCACGAACATCTCGGACGGCACCACGCGCCAGCGGCCGGTGTTGTCGATCGCGCCCGATCCCGTCGACGTGCAGATCGTGACCTGCCCGTCCGCATGGAAATAGGCCGCGCTGCCGTAATCCCGGACGTCCGGCGATTCCGCCGAAAGCATCTGGTACACCCACACCCGGCCCGTCAGCAGGTCCTTGAAGAACGGCGCCTCGTGCGAGCTCTTCTGCCGCGTCATGTTCGCCTCGGCCGACGCCGCGTCCTCGGCCGCCCCGCTCGCCCCCGCCGCCGCCGCGACCAGCAGCGCGGCCGCCCCCGCCACCCTGCCGGCCAACGCCATGACCGCGCGCAAGCGCCAGGGCATCCCTCAGGCCTCCACGTCGCAGATGTAGCGGTCGACCAGCCAGGCCAGGCCGTCCGCAGCCTCGTTGCCGAACTCGGCGATATGCCCCTTGGCGCGCTCGCCGTAGCGCTTGGCTTCCGCCACCGTGTCCGCGATCGCGCCGGTGCCCTCCATGAGCGCGACCGCGCGCTCGAAATCGCCGTCGCCCACGTCGCCGCTTTCCAGCGCGGTCACGAGGAACGCGCGCTCCTGAAGCGTTCCCCGCTGCCAGGCGAGCACCGCCGGCATGGTCACGATGCCCTCGCGGAAGTCCTGCCCGCGCCGCTTCCTGAAGCTGTGCCATCGCGCGCCGTAGTCGCAGGCATCGTCGGCGAGCTGATAGGCGATGCCGAAGTCTTGGCCGAAGGCATCGAGTCTGAGCCGGGCGCGGGCTCCCTCGTTCACGCGCTGCACCTCGCTCGCCATGGAACCGAGCACGCAGGCGAACGACGTCATCACGCCGGTCTTCTCCTTCGCCGCCGCGATGTAGCGGGTCGAGCAGCGCTCGACGTGGCGCGCGTCATGCGCCTGGCGAAGCTCGCCCCTCACGATCTCCATCATCGCCTGCACCGCGAGGCCGTTGGCCCCGGCCAGGTGCTCGTTGATGGTCCGGCTCGCCAGCGTGAACAGCAGGTCGCCCGCCAGCACGCTGATCTTGTTCGACCACACCACGTTCGCGGTCGACTGCCCCCGCCGCACGCTTGCGTTGTCGATGACGTCGTCGTGCAGCAGCGTCGCCTGGTGCAGAACGTCCACGGCGGCCGCCACCGGGATCACGTCGTCGCACACGCTGCCGCAGGCGCGCGCGGCGCCGACCGCGAGCATCGGGCGCAGGCGCTTGCCGTCGCCCGCGATCAGGTATTGCACCGCCTCGCACGCCGCGGCGTAGTCCTCGGGAACGCCGCCGGCCACGATCGAGCGCACGGCGTCGTCCACCTTCGCGGCGTCGTCGGCGAAGACCGGAGGGATCACGACACCGCCCTTGCCGCCCGGAGCAGCCACCAGCGCAGCATCAGCCGGGTAGACCCCGTCACGTACGCGCGGAACGCGGCCTCGAGATCGCCTTCGCGGATCAGCTCGACCGAACGATCGATATGCTCGCCCATGGGCTGCCACGAGGCGTCGTCGGCCGGGAGATCGCGCACCACCAGCGGCGCGATGCGGCGGTAGGCCCACACCATCGCGCGCCTGAGCGGCGTCTCCATCATATAGGTGTCGCGAAACTCCCTGAGCGCGGTCAGCGTCGGCCCGTCGTCCGGCTCGTCGCCGCGCAGCTCGACCACCGCCGTGGTGAAGTAGCAGCCGCCGCCACCGTTGCCGCCGTTTCCGGTCGCTGCTGCCACCGCGGCCGCGATGGACGCGTCCATCCCGGTGCACTCGCCCTCGCCGGGACTGGCGCTGCCGTCGCCGGGCGGACCGCAGCTCGGGCCGGACGGCGAGCTCGGGCCGACGCTGGGACCGGGCGGGTCCGTGGGGCCCGTGTCCTTCTGCCTACAACTGTTCTTCGATGTCCACCAGACGCCGGCGTTCCTGCCTGTCTCCGTGCGGGTGCCGTCCGCCTTCAGCTCGTAGGTGTACCTGACCGTCCGGGTCTCCACGTACGTGCCCGTGAGCGAGGGGTCCGACGTGCTGCAATCACGCGTCCTGGTTTCGTCCACGTCCACGGTGTAGGTGCCCGCCTGGGCAACTTCCGCCTTCTCCGAATCGACATCCGGATCCTCGTCGACCGTCCCATCGCACTGCTCCACGCTGGAATCGCACGGCTTCGGCTCGAACGGCTTTTCCGGCTTCGGCGGCTCGATCTTCACGCACGACGACGAGGCAAGCTTCCAGCTCGTATACCGTGTCGTCACCACCGGCGCGGCGTCCCACGGGAACTGCGTGGAGCGTACCGTCTCGGTGCGGGTGTAGCGCCGCGATCCCGTGAACCCCTGCCCGCACGCCACGGTCATGCTTTGCTGGCTGGACCGCTCGTCGATCTCCGCCGTGTGGTGCTCCCCCTCGAGACCGCTCCAGCACGTCGTCGAAACGAACTCGCCCGGCGGATTCCGCGTTCGGCCGGCCCCCGTCACCGTCTCCTGGACGCGCCACACCTCCTCCCCGACCATCTCGCGGTTGTGCGGCGCGCCGGCCGTCCAGGTGCACTCCTTCGTGTAGTGCACCCACTCCGTGTAATCGTCCCTGCAGGCGTCAACGAGCTCCTGCCACGATCCCACGACCCTGGTCCCCGGCACCTCTTCGCCCCGGCCATCCAGGGTAAAGGTGATCTCGCGGTACTCCCGGATCCCCGGCCCGTGCTTCCCCGTTGCGCACGGCTGCGAGCGGTACTCGTGCTCCACCCCCGGCCGCTTGTTCACCGTCAGGTGCGGATCCTTCACCGTCCCCGCCAGCGCCGCCCGCCCCGACGGCAGCGCATCGCCCGTCATGCATGCCGGAAGCGCCACCACCGGCACCGTCCCCGCGGGAGAGTTTTTCGTGACCCGGTTTCCGTCGAGCCAGTGGAGCGGCGGGAAGCGCGTCTGGTTGCCCTCCCCCACGAACGCATGGGGCGCCGAATGAACGCTCCGGTGGTCCCTGCCCACCCCCTTCAACTCCGCCGGGTGCAGGTAAACCAGCAGCGTCTCGTCGCAATAGCGCGCCCGCACGCCCCGCGCGGTCCACGACGCCTTCCATCCCGTCGACGTCGGCGGCACCGAGCCCGTCCATGACGTGACCCCGGCCGAGTCCAGCAGGATGTGCTCTTCCAGCTGCCTGTAACCGACCGCCACCGCTTCCGCGTGCGCCAGGGCGTCCTGGCGAAACACCCGCTCCTCGTCTGCAATGCTCGCCAGCGCCGCGCCGCCCGGCACCGCCCCGCCGTAAACCAGTCCCAACGCCGCAACGCTTGCCAGCAACTCACGCCGTCGACTCATCGTCAGACCTCCCCGTCAGAAAGCGGCGACCTTTCCGCCGCTCCCCTTGCCGGCCAATTCCCAGTACAGGCTCTCCTTGAGCCAAACGCTCGCCACCTGCCGGCCCTTCAGAACCCACATCCCGCGCCCGCTGCGCGACAGCGACACAAGCTCGAAGCCCGGAACATCCGCGACCACGGGCTCAATGCGCCCGAGCCCCCGGCTGAAGCCCACGGTCACTTCAACCACGCCCGACTTGTCGCTGTAGTCGATATGCGCGCCCTGCATCCCGAGATGACGGTCCACCTGCCGGCGAAACTCCAGATAAGGCAGCGCCGCCTCGCCCTCCGCGCGCCCCAGCACCGGATCGAGCAGCACCACGGCCCAGGCCCTTCTCTCCACCACCGATGCCAGATACCAGGCCGCCAGATGCTCCTCCGCGATACGCCTGTGGAGCGCCGCCACGTACTTGCCCGGCAGCTCCCAGCGCACCAGCATCACGGCGCGTCCCTCGAGCTCGGGCCGCAGCCCGATCAACTCCGTCTCCAGGAACCAGCCGTAACAGGCGACGCTCGTCAGCTCCCACGCCGGCATGTAAGGGGGCCACTCCGCCTCCGCATCGCTGCACGCACGCACCAGCGCGCCGTTCTCGATCCGCGCCGACACCTCGGCCTCCACGACCTCCACCACGTCCATCACCGCCTTCTGGCCTCCGCCGACCAGCCCGAACAGCATGTCCGGCGCCAGCATCGCCACCGCGCCCACGCCGAGCAGCAGAAACGCCGCCGACAGACCCGCCACCTTCAACCGGGACTTCCCGCTGCCGGTCCGCTTCAGCCCCGCCTCGTCTCCCCCCTCGGGAAGCCGCCCGACGTCGACCTCCAGCCAACCGCCCCCGTCCGTGATCGCCCCGGCCGTTCCGTACACCTGAGCGCCTTCGGCCCGCGCCGACGCAACCGTGTCCTCCGCCGTCTCCGCGTTCTCGAACACCTGGTCGCCGTCCGTCCGGATCGCCCCGTCCTTCATCCGGACCAGGGCAGAGCGCCCGTCCTCGGCCGCCAGCAGCGCGACCCAGCCGGCGGCATCGTCGTCCCCCGATCCTCCGATATGTTCCGCAAGCGAAGCCGCCAGGCTGGGCGCACCCTCCAGCCCGCGCAGCCCTGCTTCCTTCGGAATCCATCCCGTCTGCTCGCCCAGCTCCACAGACCACGCCCACTGCCGGCGTCCCTTGGGATCGATCTCCGCCCCCGGCTTCGTCCAGAAGAGGCCCGCCACGAAGCGGCGACCGCCCAGCACCACGACCTCGGTCATGGCAGCCTCTCCGGCATCGCCCCCGCGCCCGGCGTCACAGCGCCGCCCCGTGCACTTCGCTGACGCCCAGCGGCGGCCCGATCTGCGCGCTTACGAGCAGGACCTGCTCTGCCGCCGCAAGGCCGCCCGAGCTCCCGCCTTTCGGAAGCACGATCGTTTCGTCGAAGGTCCCCGAACCCTCCCGCGACGCCTCCCGGGTCCTGAACCCCGTCACCACGAGAGTCTCGCCGCGCCGCAGGTTCTGGACGAGATTCACAGCGCGCGTGCCGTAACGCGGCCGCTGTATCTGACCCGGCTGCGGATCCTCCTGAATGCCCTCCGCGCGATCCTGCATCGACACGAACAGCCTCAGCAGCACCTCGTCCGGCCCCGTGATCTGCGGCACGAAGGAAAACGCGAACCCCGACGACACCGTCCCCGGCGTCTGCACCAACAGCCGCCCCTGCTGGGAGCCGTCCGCCGCCGTTTGCGGCTCCTCGATCTTCACCTCCTTCACGTACGTCTGCTTGTACATGTCGAAGAATTGCGCAGGCTTGTGATTGAGCGACGACACGTCCGCGGACAGCAGCCGCGATATGCGCCCGCTCCTGCTGAGCGCACTCACCGTCGCCTCGAAGGTGTCGTCCTCCCCCACAGACGGCCGCACGATTGCGATCGACCCGTCGCTCCCGTCGGCATTGACCCCGACCGCCTCGCCCAAGAGCCGTCCGATCATCGCCGTAAGGCCCAGATTCAAGTCTGCACTCCGGTTCATCTGAACCGCGTAGACGTGGACCGAGACCGTGACCGGCCGCAGAACCTCGTTGTTCAGATGCGCGAGGTAGGCCCGCACCCGGGCCACGTCGCCGGGGAGCCCCGCCACCACGACCGACCCCGACGACTGCGACACCGTCAGTTGCGTGCCCTCTCCCGTCAGAACACGCAGCTGCCCCTCGATCTCCCCCCACGGATCGAACTTCGCCTCTCCCTCGAGCGAATGGTCTCCCTGCGCGCCCCCTCCTTCAGTCTCCGCGCTGTCACTGGTCGACGACCCGGCCTGGTACGCCTGACTGCCTGCCAGGGCATGCACGTGGAACACGACCGAGCGGAAGCGCACGACCTCTATGCGCCTGCGCTCCTCGTCGTAGCGCCACTCGTACCCGGCCGCTTCAGCCCAGCCGTCCAGAAGGCTGTCCAGCGATCCCGACCACAGCACCCCTGCCGGACCCAGGCGCTCGCGCCAGACCGTGAGCGCCGCCGCGCCCGGCGCCTCGTCCTCCTCGGACACCGGCGCCCGCCCCACGAAGTGAACCGGGATGCTGGTGACCTCCTCGATCTGCCCGGCCAGTGCGGCATCGCTCACCATGCCGCGTTGCGGCAGCACCACCGCCGCCTGACCCTGCACGAACTCCGGCAGCCCCTCCCTCGGGTCCGCCTCGATCCGCGCCGCGCCGATATAGGGATGACGGTCCACCAGCCGGACCGAGCCGAAGCCGCTCTGGGCCTCCGACGCCCGCGCATCCGCGAGCATCTCCTCGACCGCGTCCATTTCGCGGTCGGCCGCCTCGAACTTTTCCTGAAAATCGCACGCCGCCAGAAACGGCGGCGCAAACAGCAGCGCGACGGCTACCGACTTAGGCCATGACGCTCGCTGCCCGCCTCGGGGGGGGGGGGGTGTAAGCTACTGTTTTTAGTCAAAATATCCATGCGGTCCTCTCCCGCCGCCAAGACTCGATCATACTTTTCTCGACAAATCAACATCTAAACGACTATTCTGAGGCCGGCCCGCAACCCAACCCCTGGAAATTCCGGCCTGCTTTCAGCCCTGCAATTCTCCCCAAAAAACGCCTCAAGCTCCGCTCTTGGCAATGCCACCGCAAACCCACACCCTCCTAGCCCGATGACAGCCGCCGCTCGCGACGCGGCAGCGCCGTGCAAAGGCGCTTGCCGCCCGCCGCCGGGCTTCCTGTGATTCCGCCATGCCGAGCGCCACCTTCGAGACACACGCCGCCGTCAAGGCGCTTACCAAGGCCGGAATCGGCCAGGCTGAAGCGGAGGCAATCACGGATACCGTCCGCGATGCCGTCATCGAGGGCGTTACAACCAAGGCAGACCTGCGAGCAGAAATCTCTGCACTTGAGGGGGATTATATCGAATGGTTGGCCGATGACTGTTGAGACCGAGCATCGGCAAATTGTCTACCGGCTGCATCCAGGCAGCCGGGTAAAGGCGCAGCGCCTCGCCGCGGTCGCCGGCGCCTGCCGCTTCGTCTGGAACGAGAT
>JAJDVH010000275.1 GCA_022826185.1 Alphaproteobacteria bacterium | reverse complement strand
TGCGGGCTAGCCCGCCGTCATTCGGAAAGCCTCCTTCTCGATCTCCATGAACGCCCGTCCCGCAGAACCGACAGGCGCGTAGAAGACCGAATTCCTGGCGCTTTCCAAATCCGTGAAGAAATGCCCCGCCCAGGGGGCGATGTGCCTGTTGAAGAACCGCCTGGTCGCCTCCAGCGAGGCCGGCTCGCCGAAGCGCCCCAGGATCATGCCCGCCATCATCTCCATCAGGCTGGCGATATGGTCCTCGGGCTCGTAGACGGCGAAGGCGCGCTGCATGCCGAGTCCGGCCATGTCGTTGCGCAGCGCCGCCAGCGGCTTCTCGTTGAGGAAACCCGTGAGGTAGTAGCTGGCATAGGGGAGCAGTTCGCCCCGCCCCACGCCGATGAACAGGGCGGTGTATTCGCTTTCCGCCGCCTTTTCGGTCGTCGCGCCCGCGACCCGCGAAAGCGCATGGATGGCGCGGCCGAGCTCGCTGTCGTCGCCGGTGAGCGCGGCCGACCTGTCCAGGAGCGCGCGGTCCGGCGGCCGGGCCAGCAGCGCGGCCAGAAAATCGTAGAGGTCGGCCCGGAGCCGCTCCTCTTCCGCGATTTCCACGCCCTGCACCGCTTCCGCCGTCATCGCCTCTCCCATCGCGTCAGGCCGCCTGCCCCGGTTCGGCGTCGGCGAAGGCGAAACGCATCCGCGGCTTCGCCCGCGCAACCTGCATCTCTTCCGTCGCCGGGGCTGCGGTCAGCGCGGGAGGCGTCCCGGCTCCGGCTTCCGCCGCCGGCTCCGCGACCTCCTCGGCTTGCGCTTCCGCTCCGGCGGCGCCGTCCTCGTCTTCCGCCGCCTCCCCTACGGCCTTTTCCGCCTTTTCCGCCGCCTCGGCCATTGCCTCCAGGTGCCTCAGCATCCCCTTGCCGACCTGGTAGGCGCTCTGGAGGTTCTCCACGACCAGCGCCGCGTCGGTGTAGTCCTCGCCATAGTCCACAAGGTTGTCGAGATTGGCGAGCACCGGGTTGGACCGCCAGAGCTGGCGCAGCGCCCGCCTCCGCAGCCTTTGCGGCACCGCATCGGACATGAAGGCGGAAAAGTCGTCGCCCTGCTTCATGCTGTCGGGGTCCGGCAGATCCAGCTCGGCCAGCACTTCCTCGTCCGGGCGTTCTTCCAGCGCCTTTCGCTCCTCGGCGGCCACGGCCTCGCGCTCGGCCTCTTCCACGGCCTGCTCCTCCGCCGCCACGGCCGCCTTGCGCCGCGCCCAGAAGTCCGCCTGCGCGCTCAATGGACCGTCTCCGCACGGCGCGGCGCGCGATAGACATCCGACATCTGGCGAATGCGCGGATCGCCCTTGCCGTCCTCGGCGAGATCGACCCGCCGCCTGTCGCGCCGGCGTTTGACGAAGGGCTCCTCCTCGTGGTGGCGCTCGATGAAATCGCGCACCACGGCGACCAGCCCTTCCGGCATCGGCGCCTGATCGACGATCTCCTCGCCGCTGTCCATATAGTCCTGCGCTTCGTAGGGAGACGCCGTGGCCAGCACGACTTCGAGCTCGTGCGGCGCATCCTCGTCGGTCGTCCGGCGCATGACCACATAGACCGCCGGCACGCGCGCCGCGAGGCCGGTCATGTAGGCTTCGACATCCGAGGCCCAGAATTCGAGCGGCACCGTGGCCGCATGGTATTCGACGGTTTCGCCTTCGCGCCGAAGCTCGCGCCAGTCCGCCGGCCCCGCTCCGGGCAACACATCCACCACTGTCCAGGTCCAGCGTGTCCACCGGCTCGCCGCAGGGCTGCGGCGGAGCACAATTCCGAGCGGCAATGACAACGCGCTCGCCGGCATGTCGCCGATCTCCTTCGGAGAGACACCCCGCCGTTTCCGCGCAAGACGGTACGCTCCCCTGCGACAATCATGCACCCCTTTGGGCCTCGTGCCAACACAAAAAACCGGTTTTTCGAGCGCCATTGTTCCCGGCGTTTCGGGCGCTCTGGACAGGCGGTCGGAAGGGACCATACTTACCCGGTGCGCGGCGGGGGCGACGCCCCCCGGAAACCGCCGCCCGGTCCCGGAGAAAATTCGTTCTTCCCGGCCCGGCGCGGAGGCAAGACGACAAGCCTGCAAGCGGTCCGCAGCGGCTTGTCCGGAGGACAGGGACATGGCCGGTATCCTGCTCGTGTGCGACTGCGCCCACAGCCAGACTGTCGATTCGGACAGCATCGAGGCGGGCGCAGGCATCGCCTGCTCGCGCCTCCACAGCGCGCTCTGCACGACGGAAGCCGGCGCCGCCGCGAAAGCCATACAGGACGGCAACGCCGTCATCGCCTGCCAGCAGGAATGGGCGCGCTTCGAGGAGATAGCGGAGGAATTGGAAGTGCCTGTCCCGATGCTGGTCGATATCCGCGACCGCGCCGGGTGGTCGGACGAGGGCGCCCAGGCCGGCCCCAAACAGGCGGCGCTGGTGGCCCAGGCGCTGCTCGCCGCGCCGCAGACCCGGACCGTGGATGTGGCCTCCGAGGGCCGCTGCCTCGTGATCGGCGGGGAGGCCGCGGCGCTGGCGGCGGCGGAGCGCCTGGCCGAGCCGATGTCGGTCACCGTACTGCTCGCGGAGCCGCCGGAGGACCTGCCGGTGGACCGCCGCTTCGAGGTCGTGACCGGCAGGCTGAGGACGGCGGCGGGCGCGCTTGGCGGCTTCCGGCTGCGGATCGACGGCCTGCGGCAAATGGAGCCCGGCGGGCGCGGCGCCTTCGCCTTTTCCGAGCCGCGCGACGGCGCGGAGAGCGAGTGCGACTCGATCCTCGACATCTCGGGCGGAACGCCGCTGTTCCCCGCCCATGAGAAGCGCGAGGGCTATTTCCGCGCCGACCCGGGCGACCCGAACGCCGTCGCCGCCGCCGTGTTCGGGGCCGGGCAGACGGTCGGCACCTTCGAGAAACCCCTCTATGTGCGGCTGGAGGAAAGCCTCTGCGCCCACTCGCGCGCCAGCCAGCGCGGCTGCAACAAGTGCCTCGACATCTGCCCCACCGGCGCCATCGCGCCAGCGGGCGACCATGTGGCGGTCGATCCGATGGTCTGCGCCGGCTGCGGGTCCTGCTCGGCCGTCTGTCCGTCCGGGGCCATATCCTTCGATGCGCCGCCGGTGGCCTCCCTGTTCCGCCGCATGGAGGCGCTTTCCGGGGCCTACCGCAAGGCCGGAGGCGCGGCGCCGCGCCTGCTGGTCACGGATCGCAGCTTCGGCGCGGAGATGGTGGCGCTTTCGGCGCGCTTCGGGCGGGGCCTGCCGGCCGATGTCATCCCCTTCGAGGTCGAGGCGATTGCGGGCTTCGGCCATGCCGAAATGCTGGCGGCGCTCGCCGGCGGCTTCGCGTCGGTGGATGTGCTGCTGCCGCCGCGCGCCGAGGACGAGGCGCCGCGACGCGAACTCGCGCTCGCCGAGGCGATGGGCGGCGGGGGCCGGCTCGGCCTGCTGGAGGTCGGCGACCCCGATGCGCTGTCGGAGGCGCTGTACGACCGCGAGGCTGCGGCGGCGCCGGCCGAGCCCGTGCTGGCGCTCGGCTCCCGCCGGCAGGTCGCGCGGCTGGCGGCGCAGGCGCTGAACCCGGCGGGCGCCATGCTGCCCCTGCCCGAGGGCGCGCCCTACGGCTCGGTGACGGTGGATACCGGCGCCTGCACGCTCTGCCTCGCCTGCGCCTCGCTCTGCCCCTCCGGCGCGCTCGGCGACAATCCCGACCTGCCGCAGCTCCGCTTCCAGGAAGACGCCTGCCTGCAATGCGGGCTCTGCGTGCAGGTCTGCCCGGAAGATGCGGTATCGCTGGAACCGCGGCTCGACCTTTCCGACGCCGCCCTGGAACAGCGGGTTCTCAACGAGGAAGAGCCCTA
>JAJDVH010000148.1 GCA_022826185.1 Alphaproteobacteria bacterium | reverse complement strand
GGTCCTTCCACTTGCGGGTGCGCAGCTTGCCGGTGACGTGCGCCTGGCGGCCCTTGGCGGCGTGCTTGCGCAGCATGGCCACCAGGCCGTCCTGGAAGACGGTGACCCGGTGCCACTCGGTCTGCTGCCTGTATTCGCCGGTCTGGCGATCCCGGTAGCCTTCGTTGGTGGCGATGCTGAAATTGGCGACGGTGCCGCCGCCGGGGAGGCTGCGGAACTCGGGGTCCGCGCCCAGATTGCCGATCAGGTCGACGCGATTGAGGCCGATCATGATTGCTGCTCCTTGCATGGGTTGATTGCGAGTCGTTACAACTCACCCCGAAAAGCCCTTTCCCGACCTTGCGGCGTCGATGCCAGCGCAGGCCGGGACAGGGTAAGCGGGGATCGGGATGCCGGGCGAAGGGGGCGCGGACTAAGCGATGCCGCCCGCGCCCGGTTCCCCGCCATTGCCGTCAGCGGAGAAACCGGCTCCGCTCCAGCATATGGCCCCAGATTGCGGAACTGCCCCAATATTGCACCCCCGAGTCGGCGGTCTTCTCGCCCTTGCAGATGAGGATCTCGTTGCGCGCGGGGCGGAGCTCGCGGACGGTCGCCAGCGACAGGGTGAGCGGGTGGCCCTTGCCGCCCGGCAGCCGGCGGATGTCACCGTCGATGCCGGTGCGGTAGCGCTCGACGACATAGTGCTCATCCTGCAGGCCGCGGCCGAAGACGTGGACCAGAAAGCTGTTCGCACCGGGGCGGAAGGCGGACGCATTGGTGGCGGGCATGTCGATAGTCTCCTGTTGGAGGAAGGGAAGCGGGAGCCGGCCGCCCGGCCACCCGCAGATCGCATCGAAAACCCTTTCCCTACCTTCTTCCGGCGTCGATACCGTCAGGGGTGGGGAAAGGGGACACGCGAACCTCAGCGGCCGGCGAATACGGCCGGGCCGGCGTCGGTCAGGATCTCGACGTCGTCGAGCGAGAGCTTCGCAAAGGCGAGCGCGGCCGCCACTTCCATTGGACTCTGCCAGGTACCGTGATCGGTGCCGTCGGCGATTTCGATCACGGTGTATTGCGTCGGCAGGTCGGGCATGCCGCGATACGCGTAGGAGCGCTGCCGGTCGCGGCAGGGGCCGCATTCCCGCATGAACGGCTCCGGGGGGCGGATGCCACAGCGCGGACAAAGACCGGCAGACTGGCGCTCGCGGGTCACCGTATGGTAGCGGCGGCGATGAGTGGCGAGGCGCGCCTCGCGGCAGTCCGCGCAGGAAACGGACCCGGGTGTTAGCGGCAATTGTAAATCCGACATTCGTGGCAATCCAAAATCCGACAGTTTTGGCTTGTCGAGTCCGGGGCTCCTGGCCCGCTGTGGTGGCGAAGTCACCACAGCGGGAACGGGGCACGGATGTACGGATGGGAGACCAGGATGTTGCTGAAGCACTACCTCGACCAGGGCGTTTCGAAGTCGGAGCTGGCGCGGCGGTTCGGGATCAACCGCACGACGATCCACCACTGGATCAAGACGGGGCAACTGGACCGGGACCTGTTGGCCGGCCCGAGAGGATATTCGCCGCGGCCCCCGGTGACCCACAAGCTGGATCCCTACAAGCCGATCATCGACGCGCGCCTTGAGGAGTTCCCCAGGCTGTCGGCGAAGCGTCTGTTCGACGAGGTCCGCGCGGCGGGCTATCCGGGCTGCTACGAGAACGTGCGGAACTACGTCCGAGTTGCCCGGCCCCGCGAGCCGGTCGAGCCGGTGGTCCGCTTCGAGACGCCGGCGGGCCGCCAGGGCCAGGTGGACTTCGGGACGTTCACGCTTCCCTGGGGCCGGCGCCATGCCTTGGTAGTCGTGCTGGGCTACTCCCGCCTGCTGTGGCTGAGCTTCTATCCGCGGCAGACGATGGCGGTGCTGATGGAGGCGTTGGAGAGCGCCTTCGAGGCGTTCGGCGGGGTTCCGGAGGAGTTGCTGTTCGACCAGATGCGCGCCGTCGTGCTGTCCGACGATCGCGCCGCCGGAGGCGGCCTGCTGCTCAACGCGGAGTTCCTGCGCTTCGCCGCGCACTGGGGGTTCGATCCTCGCGCCTGCCGGCCTTTCCGGGCAAAGACGAAGGGCAAGGTCGAGCGCCCGATCCGCTACATCCGCGACAGCTTCTTCTACGGGCGGGCGTTCGCGAACGACGACGATCTCAACGCGCAGGCCGCAGGCTGGCTGGAAGGCACGGCCAATGTACGCCGGCATGGCACGACGAGGGAGCGCCCGATCGATCGCTTCGAGCGCGACGAACGTGCGGTGCTGCGGCCCCTGGCCAACAGCCCCTACCTCCGTCTCGGCCTCCGGCAGGCTCCGGAGCCCGCGCGGCAGCACGTCCCGATGACCGTGGAGGTCGAGCGGCGGCCGCTCAGCGTCTACGCGGAGGCACTGCAATGAAGGCCCCGGCGCCGAGCCGGCGCGACAGGCTGCGGGCGATGCTCGCCGACCTGAAGATGCCCGGCGCGCTGGAGGCCGTCGACGGCATCCTGTCCGAAGCCGACGGCGGCACGATCACCGCGGCCGAGGCCATCGAGCAGCTCCTGAACGCCCAGATCGTGCTGCGCAACAACCGCAGGCTCCAGACCGCCATGCGCTCGTCCAGGCTGCCGGCGGTGAAGACACTCGACCAGTTCGACTTCGCCTTCCAGCCCTCCATCAAGCGAGAGCAGATCGAGAGCCTGCACGAGCTCGGCTTCCTCGACCGCCGCGAGAACGTGATCCTGCTTGGCCCGCCCGGGGTCGGGAAGACCCACTTGGCGATCAGCCTGGCGATCGCTGCGGCACAGTCCGGCCGGCGCGTCTATTACGGCACGCTCGCGGGGCTGATCGACTCCCTCACCGAGGCCAAGGCCGCCGGCAACCTGTCGCGCCGCCTGCGCGTGCTCACTCACCCCGCGCTGCTGGTGGTCGACGAGATCGGCTACCTGCCGGTCAACCAGGACGGCGCCGTGCTCTTCTTCCAGCTCATCAACGCCAGGCACGAGAAGGCATCGACCGTGCTGACCTCGAACAAGGGCTTCGAGGACTGGGGCGGCGTGCTCGGCGACGAGGTGATGGCTGCCGCTCTCATCGACCGCCTGGTCCACCACTGCCACATCGTCAACATCCGCGGGAACTCCTACCGGATGCGCGATCATCAGAACCTGCTGCAGGCCGGATCGGACCGTCGCCGCAAAAGGGACGGATCATGATCGCCGGCGACAACAAAAGCCCCCTCCGTACCGCCCGCCCGCTATGGATAACTGGCCCGCCGCCGCCAGACTCATCACTGGTCGCTGCGGCGGGCCAGTTACCCACAGCTCCACCGAGGCCAACACCCCAGCACCGAGCATGGGGGAACCAACTCACGCCCGAACTGTCGGATTTTCGTTTGCCAGAAATGTCGGATTTTCGTTTGCCATCGACACCGGGGTCGGGAGGCCGTTTTGTGCAGTGGACACAAACGCCCCGCGCTTGGGCGTCGGCGACCCTGCGATGCCATCTCGCGCGTTCGGCAACGCGGCGCTCGTCCCGACAGGGCGCACATGCGGTCGACCCCTCGGCGGGGGCGGTCTTGCCGCAGCGGATGCAAAGCCCTTGGGAGACCCGAGCGAGGGCCCTCTGATTGTACCGGTCCAGCTCGGCGGCCAGACAGGCTTCGCAGGCCAGACGACCGCGCGCGGCGGAATGGCGGCCGCAATCCACACACAATCCGACGGCGCGTCGAGCATCCCGGCGGCGTCTGGCGGCCTCCTTGTCCCGTTTGGCGGGAAGCGGCTGGCAATCCGGACAGCGCCGGCTGTCGGGCGCAGGAGGGGC
Organism: Alphaproteobacteria bacterium; assembly: GCA_022826185.1. Taxonomy (GTDB): domain Bacteria; phylum Pseudomonadota; class Alphaproteobacteria; order Bin95; family Bin95; genus Bin95. The sequence goes on along the minus strand of JAJDVH010000148.1, from coordinate 2,928 downwards.
CCTGCCGCACTCGATGCAGAGCGAGCGGTCGGCCTGCCGGCGGCGGCGGTCGATCCGGGCGCGGTAGGTCCGCCGGCGCGCGGCGAGACAGTCGTCGCAGCACGCATTGCCTTCGGCGGGCGCCCCGGTTCCGCACTGCACGCAGAGGCCGGCCTGTTTCCGTTCCTCCTTGCGCTCCTGCAGGCGCCGGCGGCTGAGCGCGAGATGTTTCTCGTTGCAGGCCTCGCAGAGCCGCCGGCGAGGCTTTTCGGGCGTGGCGCCGCATTCCTGACAGAGGCCCCGGTTGCTTCGCAGCAGCCGGCGTTTGCGGGCCGCCTTCCGGTCGCTGGCGCGGCGGCGCTCCTTGCATTCCGGGCAGTATTTCGCGCCTTCGGGGGGACGGACCCGACCACAATTCAAACAGAGGCCGCGCGCGGCAAGCCGGTCCCGGGCACGCGAGGCGTTGGACCGCCGGGCGGGCGCGGCCTCCGTGGAAGCGCCGGCGCTGCAGCAACGGCAGCCCGCCGCTTCGGCAGGCGGATGCGTAGGACGGGGGGCGGAAGCCGGCATGGGCGACGTCTCCTGCTGGCGGAACGGGCGCGGGAGCCGGTCGGACGGCCGCCCCCCTGCGGAAATCACCCCGATCAACCCTTTCCCGACCTTTCGTAATGGGGCGTTCGTCAAGAGGAGGATTTTGGCCGAGCGGCGTCGCACCACATCGCAGCTTGCGGCGGCTTTGCGGGTCCGTCGTGCGCCTTGGCGCGAGGTGTGAGCTGAGCTTCCGTTGGTAGCTGGTGGGCAAGTGGCCCGCCGCTGCGACCGTCTGGAGTCTGGCGGTGGCGGGCCACTTGCCCACCAGCGGATGCCCGTCGCGTTCGTCTTCCGGATCGAGCGCCTGAGAAGGATCCACGATCCCGGATATGTCCGTCGCCAGGCTCTCGCTTTCGTTCGTGGTCGGCGCGGTGGCCGCCAACATCATGCCTGGTCCAGAACGATTCCCGAGTGCCCATCTTCGCGGCGTGCTCAAGCGCCCTGAGGCGTTCGGCGAACGAGGTCGGGAACGCGCATCATCGGGAACCGCGTCCCGACGACGGGACACCGGTGGATCGCTCCCTTCAGGAGCGCCTCTTCCTCCTCTGTCTGATGACGATCGTCACGATACGGCCGTGCCTATGCCGGGCGCCCCGCCATCGCCGCCGCGCGCGTGAAGCGGAACTGTGTGCCATCCCGCCACATCCGGTGCAGCACCACGCCGATCCGCCGCGCCAGGGCGACGGTCGCGCGCTTCCTGCCGCGCAGCACAGCCAGACGCAGCGCCCAGGCCTTCAGCCAGTTGTGAGCCCCGCGGTACAGCATCACCGTGGCCGCCTGATAGAGCGCCGTGCGCAGACCGACGTCGCCGGCCCTGGTGATCGCGCCGGCAATATCGCGTTCCCCGGACTGGTTCCGGCCCGGCGTCAGTCCTGCCCAGGGACCGACATCCTTCGATCTCCGGAACCGCCCGGGATCGTCGATCGCGGACTTGAACGTCAGGGCCACCAGCGGACCCACGCCCGGCATGGTCATGAGCAGGGCGCACACCGGGTCCTTGCCGGCCAGCTTGCGGACCAGCTTCTCCAGCCCGGCCAGCTCGCGGCGCAGAGCGGCCCGCGCCCGCAGGATCGGCTCGGCCGCAGCTTCCAGCATTGCGTTGCCCGCGATCAGCTCCCGGATACGATGCTCGTAGCGGCCCTTGGAGACCGCGCCCAGCTTCAGGCCGAAATTGCGCAACAGCCCGCGCAGGGAGAGTTCGATGTTGATGAGCGCATTCTTCAGCGACTTCCGCGAAGCCAGGAGCGCCCGAACCTCCTGCGACGACACCGATTTGCAGTGCACCGGCCTGAACCAGCCCATCCGCAGCAGTTGCGCAATGCCCTCGGCATCCCGACGGTCCGTCTTGATCGGCATGGCCTTCAGCGCCGCCTTCACCTGACGGGTCTCCATCAGCACCGCCTCGAAGCCAGCGTCCGTCAGCCCCTTGTGCAGCCATTGCGACAGAGGACCCGCTTCCAGACCGATCGAGACGATTCCAAAAGGCAGCTTGTGCATGAACGAAACCAGCGCATCGGGCGTGCTGGCGACAGACGCCTCCGTCACGATCCCACCCCTCTCGCCGAGAACGCAAACCGCCGTGCTTGCCAGCGATACATCCAGACCGATATAGACATCCATGTCGTTGCCCTTTCTTCTCTTCAAGAGGTGGAGCACGCCTGCGGGCATGACTCCGTGAATACGCCGAGCGCGTAAGGGCAACGACACCCGATTCGCCGCTATCGCCAGCCAAAGACCGCAACAGCGCCGGGTAGCGCCAAGCCCCATTACAGCATCTTCCGGCCGGACAGGCTGGACGGCGGCGTTCGCCGGGAACGGCCGGCGGCCGCGCGGGAGAGGACCCGTCGGCCCGGATGGGGCGGGGATCGGGACGCCGGAAACCGGTCCGCCGCCGTTTCGGCTGCCCCGGCGGCCGGCGCTCCTGGCCGCCGCACCGGAAACCGCCGGCGGGCGTTGGACCGGAGTCGTGGACGCAGCGGCGGAAACGGCGCCGGGGGAGATACCGCCTCGGCGTCGTCGATCCGGTTACCGGTTTACCGTTCGATCGGCCCTGTCCGGTCGCCCGGGCGGCGAAGCGGGCCGGGGGCGGCGGGGGCGGGCATGAACGCCTCACCCTTCGTCATCGGATGCGGGCTGACGGTCGGCCCCGACCGGCCGGGAAGAGCGGATGCGCCGCGCCCGGGGCCCGCCCGGCACTGTGCCGGGAAGGCCGCCGGCCCTTACATCGAGATGCCGCCGCCCGGGCCGATATCGCGGTAGAGGCCGTGCTGCCGGGCCGGGTCGCGGACGCGGACATGGATCTCGAGCTTCCGGCGGGCGCCGGGGTCGAGTTCGGGCCGGTCCAGCATCCGCTTTGCC
>JAJDVH010000016.1 GCA_022826185.1 Alphaproteobacteria bacterium | reverse complement strand
GCGTTTCTGCAGAAAGCGACCGGCTGGGGGCCGAAAAAGCCCCCGGCGTGAGCAAGCGCGAGAGGTGCGTGCGCCGTCTCGCGCGCGCAATCAGGTGCGCGAACCGCGCCGGCGCCGACACCCGCCCGCGCCCGCGCGCCCCCGCCGCCGCGATACGCGCGAAACAGGGACACCCTGTCCCGCCCTTTGCCCGAAAGGAGGCAGCAATGACCGAAACCGACCCTCGCCGCCGAAACCCTCGCTGCAGGCCGGGAGGAGGATTGCACCGACAGCCCGGCGGAAACGGTCCCGCATGACAAAACATGACATTTCGCCGGGGGTCGCCCCGGCCTCCGCCCGTCGCCGACCCGGCTTGTCGACATCGGCTATGATGCCGGCGACACGGACCTGCGCCGGAGCAGGCGGCGCGATTTGAACGGAAGGGTCGCAGGATGAAGACGCAGGAATTCGAAGGCGGCGCGGCAGGCGTGCGAACCATGCCCGTCTATCAGGCGTTGGCCGAGGACATCAAGGCGATGGGCGTCGACACGGTCTTCGGGCTGATGAGCGACGACACGGCGGCGTTCGCCGTGACTCTGGATGCCATGGGCATCGGCCTGATCGGCGCACGCCACGAGAATGTCGCCATCGGCATGGCCGACGGCTATGCGGCCGCAACGGGCCGGCTCGGCGTGGTTTGCGTCGGGCGGGGGCCGGCGCTCGCCAACGGCCTGCAGGCCGCGTCCTTTGCTGCGCGCACCGGCAATCCCGTTCTCATCATCTATGGCGAGGCGGCGCTGCCGTCGGGGCCGGCGAACGCGCTCGGGCCCGACTACAAGGCGCTGGACGGCCCCGGCGTCCTGAAGGCGGCGGGCGTGCGCGCATTCGTGCCCACCGGCGCCTCGACGGCCCGCGCCACGCTGGCCGACGCCGCCGCCCTTGCGCGCACCGGACAGGCCGTCGCGCTGCTCATGCCGGTCGATGTGCAGCATGAGGAAATCGCAGTCGAGGGGCCGGCGCCGGAGCCGGTGGACGCCGGGCCGGTTCCGGCGCGTCCGGCGCAGCCTGCGCGCGCCCATGCCATTGCGGCGGCCGCATCCCTTCTGGACGGGGCGAAACGGCCGCTCATCCTTGCCGGCCACGGCGCCTGGAAGTCCGGTGCGCGCGAAGCGCTGATCCGGCTGGCGGAAAGGACCGGCGCGATGCTGTCCACGACGGCCCGGGGCAAGGACATGTTCCGGGGCCACCCCCTGAACCTCGGCATCATCGGCTCGTTCTCCCATTCCGCGGCGCGGCGCATGGCGGCGGAGGCCGATTGCGTGCTCGCGGTCGGCGCAGGGCTGAACATCCTTACCATGAGCTTCGGCGAATCGCTGCCCGACGCGCCCCTGATCCAGATCGACGCCTCGCGGGCCAGCATCGGCCGGTGGACCACGGCCGACGTCGCCGTGGTGGGCGACGCCAGGCTGGCGGTCGAGCAGCTGCTCGAGGCGACGGCGGACAAGCCGGCCGCCGACAAGCCCCAGCACGGCGCCGGGAGCATGGCCGCGCTCCGGGACTTCTCCATCGCGAGCGATTTCCAGCCGGCCAACACGGCGCGCACGATCGACCCGCGTTCGCTCGCCGTCCTGCTCGACCGGATGCTGCCGGAAGCCCGGAATGTCGTTTGCGACGCGGGCAATTTCCTGGGCGTCGTGCCCTACCTGTCCGTGCCGGACCCCGCGCATTTCAAGATGACCAACGATTTCGCCTCCATCGGGCTCGGCTTCGGCGCAGCGCTCGGCTTCGCCCGGGCGCGCCCCGACATTCCCACCGTGTTCGTGGTGGGCGACGGCGGTTTCCTGATGACCATGGGCGAGCTGGAAACCGTCGTGCGCGAGGACCTGCCGCTGGTCATCGTGCTGATGAACGACTGCGCCTACGGCGCGGAACTGCATCACCTGCGGCTGCGCCAGCTTCCGGTCGCCAAGTCGGTCTTCCCCGACGTCGATTTCGCGCCGGTCGCGGAGGCGTTCGGCTACGAGGCCCACACGGTGCGCACGCCCGACGATCTGAGCGGGCTCGCCTCGCTGCTGGCGGCTCCGGACGGCCCGGTCTTCCTCGACTGCAAGATCAATGCCGACGTCGCCGCGCCCTTCATGAGCGAGGTCGCCGCATACGAGGCGAAGCAGCACGGGTGAGGCCGGCGTTCCCGCCCGCAAATCCGGTGGCCCCTGCCGGCGCCGGGCGCAAGGGCCTCATGACATCGCATGACAAAACATGACACTTCATGACAGTCCGGGTGAGCCTCCGGCCGCTGTCCGATCCGGCGGGGGGCGGCCCGTATCCGCAGCCGGCCGGCGCTTTGCCATGCCGGGCCGCTTCCGACAGAATGGCGCGCCATGAGCCGGAAACGCTTCGTCGCGGCGCTGATGCGCCACGAGACCAACACCTTCTCGCCCGTGCCGACCCCGGTTTCCGCCTTCGGGCGCGTCGGGCCGACGGACGGGCCTGCGCGGGGCGAGGAGGCCGTGCGCGTCTATCGCGGCACCAACAATCCGCTCGCCGCCTATATCGACATCGCCGAGCGCGAGGGCGCGGCGCTCGCCGTGCCGATTGCGGCGAACGCGCACCCGAGCGCGCCGGCGCCGGACGGCATTCTCGACCTCGTCGCCGGGGCCGTGCTGGAAGCGGTCGGGCAAGGCTGCGACGCGCTCTTCCTCGACCTGCACGGCGCGATGGTGACGGAGGGCTTCGACGACGGCGAGGGCGAGCTGCTGCGCCGCATCCGCGCCGAAGCGCCCGACCTGCCGATTGCGGTCGCGCTCGACTTCCACACCAACCTGACGCGCGACCTGGCGCTGCTGCCGACGACCTTAGCCGGCTACCGCACCTATCCGCATATCGACATGTACGAGACCGGCATGCGGGCGGGCGAGGCGCTGCTCAAGGCCATGAACGGCGCGGCCGCGGCGACCGCCTGGCATTCCCTGCCGCTCATGCCGCACATGAACGTGCATTCGCCGTCGCGCCCGCCCATGCAGGCGATCATGGACCGCGCCAGCGCCGCCGAAGACGGGGGCGAGGTGCTGCTGGCCTCGGTGTTCGGCTGCTTCCCGCTCGCCGATATCGAGCATGTCGGCATCTCCGCCGTGGTGCAGGGGCCGGCGGACAGGGCGGAGCGGCTGGTGCTCGACCTGATGGGCGAGGCCTGGGAGAAGCGCGCCGATTTCCTGTTCGAGATCGAGGACATGGCGGACTCGGTCGCGCGCGCCGCCGCCATGTCCGATGGAGACGGCCCCGTTCTGCTGGTCGATCACGGCGACAATACCGGGTCGGGCGGCAATCAGGACGTGATGGCCGCCCTGCGGGAGTGCCTGCAGCAGGGCCTGGCCGGCATGGCCGCGGGGCCGTTCGCGGACCCGGAGGCCGTGGCGGAGATGATCGCCGCCGGCGTCGGCGCGGAGGTCGAGGTCGAGATCGGCGGCAAGACCGACATGCCCGCCATGGGGCTCAAGGGCGAACCGCTCCGGCTTCGCGGCCGGGTGCGCCGGATCACGGACGGCGAGTTTACCGTCACCGGGCCGATGTTCACGGGCGTCAGGCTCTCCATCGGGCGCACCGCCGTGCTGGACACGGGCGCGGCCGAGGTCGTCGTCTCCGAAGAGCGCTACGAGCCCTTCGACGTGGGCTGCTTCACCCATTGCGGCATCGATCCGGCGTCGAAGCGCTATGTCCTCATCAAGTCGCGCCAGCATTTCCGCGCCGGCTTCGAGCCGATCGCGCGCGGGATCGTGATGCTGGCCGGGCCGGGAACGACGACATCGGATTACAGCCTCTTCCCCTGGAAGAAGCTGCGCCGTCCGATCTACCCGCTCGACCCCGACATTCCCTCCAACCTGCCGAGCCAAGCCTGAAGGAGGCAGCATCCATGACGCTCACCATGCTCCAGCACGTCAACATCATGACGGACAAGCTCGACGAGACGGTCGCCTTCTACGAGGACATTCTGGGCTTCGAGAACGGCGAGCGCCCGAATTTCGCCTTCCCCGGCGCGTGGCTCTATTGCGGCGAGGAAGCGGTCATCCACCTGATCGGCGTGGACGAGCAGGAGAAGTCCGGCTCGGGCTGCATCGACCATGTGGCGTTTGCGGCCGAAGGCTTCGACCGCTACGCCGCCTTCCTCGGCGACAGGGGCTATGAGCACGAGACCCGCGTGGTGCCGGGCGGCAGACTGCGCCAGATCTTCGTCCGCGACCCGAACGACGTGCTGATCGAGCTGAATTTCCGCGCCGACGAGTAGCGGGCGCGCGCGCCTACCAGCGAAGCGTGGTCGTCGCCCAGGTCGGGCGGACGCCGAGCTCGGCCGAGCGGGCGGCCAGCCGCGCCGGGTCGGGCGGCGCGCCCACCTCCTCCTCGTGGATGCCGCCGGAGAGGAAGAGCGTGTCGATGCCGCAGGCATTGCCGCCGGCAATGTCGGTCCTGAGCCCGTCGCCGATCATCAGCGCGCGCGCCGGGTCCGGGTCGCCGAGGGCTTCCAGCGCGCGGGCGAACACCGCCCCGTCCGGCTTGCCGTGCCAGGCGACATCGCCGCCGAGTTCGACATAGCGCACGGCCAGCGACCCCGCGCAGAGCGAGAGCTTCTCGCCGATATGCACCACGAGGTCCGGATTGGCGCAGACCATCGGCAGGCCCCGCGCCGCGCCCGCCGCCAGCAGCGGCTCGTAGTCCGCCACGGTCTCGTCCCAGCCGTCGATGCCCGTGCAGAGGATGAAGTCGGCGTCCTCGACCCGCTCCACGATGTCGAGGCCGTTGCCCTCGCGCACATCATTGTCGCGCTCGGGGCCGACATGCAGGCAGCGCCGCCCGAGCCGCGCATGCCAGGGGTCGTCGCGATGCCTCAGCGCGGCCCAGGCCGACTCGCCGGACGACATGACCGCGTCGTAGAGGCTCCGGGGCACGCCCATATCGTCGAGGCGGCGGATGAGCGAGGCGATCCGGCGCGGGCCGTTGGACAGGAAGCAGACCCGCTTGCCGCCGCCGGCGCGCAGCCGCTCCAGCGCGTCGAGCGCCGCCGGGAAGGGCCGGACGCCGTCATGCAGGCAGCCCCAGAGGTCGACGAGATAGGAATCGTAGCGATCCGCCAGCGGCGCGAGGCCGGCAACGATCCGGGTGGCGCTCAAGGCCGGCGTCCGGCGCTATTGCGGCGCGACGGAGGGGAAAGCGGGCACCGGCGCAACAGGTTCGGCCCGGCGGTCGGCCTCCATGCTGCGGGCCAGATCGCGCGCGATCCGGTATGGCAGCAGGCTGCCGCCATAGATGAGCGCGGTGTTGAACTGCACCAGGCACGCGCCGGCTTCCAGCCTTTCCAGCGCGTCTTCGGCGTTCCCGATGCCGCCGACCCCGATCAGGTCGATCCTGCCGTCGGTCGCCGCCCGGATATCGCGCAGGGCTTCCGTGGCGAGCGCCTTCAGCGGCGGGCCGCTGAGGCCGCCCTGCTCTCCGCGTTCCGGCGAGCGGAGCCCGGCGGGCCTGGAGACGGTCGTGTTGGAGACGACCACGCCCTCGACGGGCATCGCCGCCAGCGCCTCGCCCAGCGCCATGCGGCGCGCCCTGTCCAGATCGGGGCAGAGCTTGACCCAGAGCGCCGTGCCCGAAGGCGCCGCCCGACGCACGCGCTCGACGATGCGGCGAAGCTCGCCCTCCGTCTGCAGCGCGCGCAGGCCCGGCGTGTTGGGAGACGACACATTGACGGTGACGAAGTCGGCGAGGCCCGCCACCGCGCGCGCCACCGCGGCATAATCCCTGGCGGCGTCCCCGCTGGTCTTGTTCTTGGCGAGATTGACGCCGACGACGCCCCTGCCGCCCCGGTCCCGGTAGCGTTCCAGCCGCCCGGCGACGGCGGCCGCGCCGTGGCTGTAGAAGCCCATGCGGTTGATGATGGCCCGGTCCGCTGCAAGCCGGAACAGGCGGGGCTGCGGATTGCCCGCCTGCGGCTTCGGGGTGACGCCCCCGATCTCGACGAAGCCGAAACCGAGGCCGAGCAGGCCGCGGACGACCTCTCCGTGCCGGTCGAAGCCGGCCGCCAGGCCGACCGGATTGGCAGTTTCGATGCCCGCCCTGCGCACGGGCAGCGCCGGAGGCCGCAGGCGGAGAGGAGAAAATTCGAGGAGCCGAAGCGCCATATTGTGCGCTTTTTCAGGCGGCAGCAGATGGAGCAGCCGGCTCGGTAACAGGGGCAACAACGCGCTTACCTCACCCCAACTTGTGGCATGTGCATCACGGGAGCATACCATATGTCGTATTGACACGAATTTATACAAAAAACCGCAACTCTTCGGCGGGACCGATGCGGCCGCCGGTGTTCACAGGCCCGACAGGTCGAAATCGGCGATCACGGGGGCGTGGTCGGAGGGGCGCTGCCACCCGCGGGCGTCGCGCAGCACCTCCGCTCCGGCGAGCGCGCCCGACAGCGCAGGCGTCGCCCAGATATGGTCGAGCCGCCGCCCCCGGTCGGAGGCCGACCAGTCGCGCGCCCGGTAGCTCCACCAGCTGTAGAGCTTCTGATCCGGCGGAATGAAATGGCGCACGACATCGGTCCAGTCGTGCGACGCCTGCACCGCCGCCAGATGCTCCACCTCGACGGGCGTGTGGCTCACCACCTTGAGGAGCTGGCGGTGCGACCAGACATCGGTTTCCAGCGGCGCGATATTGAGGTCGCCGACCATCACCCGGCGCGCGCCGTCGTCTCGGCGGTCCCGCCACCAGCCGGTCATCTCCTGGAGAAACTGCAGCTTGTGGGCGAACTTGTCGTTGATCTCCGGGTCCGGCTCGTCGCCGCCGGCCGGCACGTAGAAATTGTGGATCTCGACGCCCGCGACGGTGGCGAAGGCATGGCGGCCGTCCGAACGCCCGCACCAGTCGCGCGTGCCGCCCTCATCGATGGGCAGGCGGGAGAAGATCGCGACCCCGTGATAGGCCTTGATGCCGTAGAGCACCGAGTGGCGGTAGCCGAGCGCATGGAAGGGCTCGACCGGGAAGCGGTCGCTTTCGACCTTGACCTCCTGGAGGCACAGCACGTCGGGCGCGCGCTCGGCCGCCAGGCGCTCGACGCCGGCGATGCGCAGCCGGACCGAGTTCACGTTCCAGCTTGCGATCCTGAGCCGGTCAGCCATTGAGCGCGGCCTTCTCCGCTTCGGTATAGAAGGCGTCGGCGTGGATGTCCTCCGGGCGCATGTCGCGGATCTCCAGCATTTCCGTCGCCGCCTCGACCATCACCGGCGGCCCGGCGAGATAGGCCTTGCAGCCGTCGAGATCGTCGAAGTCGGCCGCCACGGCCTCATGCACGAAGCCCGTGCGGCGGTCCGTGCCGCCCTCCGGCTCCGACAGCACGATCTGGACGCGAAGCCGCTCGTGCTTCGACGCCAGGCCGGCGAGTTCCTCTTCGAGATAGACGTCGCGCTCGCCCCGCACGCCGAAGTAGAAGTAGATGGGCTGCGGCATGTCCCTGGCGAGCGCCGTCTCCATGATCGCCTTGACGGGCGCCAGGCCCGAGCCGCCGGCAATGGCGAGGATCGGCCCGCGATGCGCCTCGCGCAGATAGGCGGCGCCGTAAGGCCCCTCGACCGCAACCTTGTCGCCCTCGGATATCTCGTCCCGGACGAAGTTGGACACCTCGCCGTCGTCCATCGCGCGGATATGGAATTCGAGCATGCCGCCGCCGGGGCCCGTCGCCATCGAATAGTCGCGCGCCGGGCGGCCGGCGAAGGCGAGCGCGGCGTACTGGCCTGCGGTGTAGGCGAAATCGACGCCCTCGGGCACAGCGAGCCGAAGCCGCACGATGTCGTGGGTCATCTCGGTGCGCTCGGCGATCGTCGCCTCGAAACGGCGGAGCGGATGGGCGACCATCTCCTCGTCATCGTTGAGCCAGGCGACTTCGAGATTCTCCCGGGGCATCGAGCGGCAGGCGAGCACGAACCCGGTCTCCTTTTCCTCCTCCGTCAGCGCGAAGTCGGAATAGGGCTTCATCTCGACGCTGCCCGCATAGAGACGGCTCTTGCAGGCGCCGCAATTGCCCGAGCGGCAACCGTGCGGATAGGGAACGCCCTGCTCCAGCGCCGCCTCCAGCAGCGTCTGGTCGTCGTCCACCTCGACCGGCTCGCCCCACTGGGCGATCTTCACCATGCGTGTCATGGGTTGCGGGGCCTCTATTCCAGGGACTTGATGATGCCTTCGCACATCGCCTTGGCGTCGCCGAACAGCATCATCGTATTCTCGTTGAAGAACAGTGGATTATCGACGCCGGCATAGCCGCTCGCCATCGACCGCTTGACGAACATGACCATCCGCGCCCGGTCCACCTCCAGCACCGGCATGCCGTAGATCGGGCTGGAGGTGTCGTTGCGCGCGGACGGGTTGGTGATGTCGTTGGCCCCGATCACGAAGGCGATGTCGGTCGAGGGGAAATCACGGTTGATCGCCTCCATCTCGACTACCTTGTCATAGGGCACATTGGCCTCGGCCAGCAGCACGTTCATGTGGCCCGGCATCCGGCCCGCGACCGGATGGATCGCATACCGCACCCGCACGCCCTCGCCTTCCAGCAGATCGACCATTTCGCGGAGCGCGTGCTGGGCCTGCGCCACGGCCATGCCGTAGCCCGGCACGATCACCACGGAGCCGGCATTGCGCAGCATGAAGGCGGCGTCGTCGGCATTGCCGGCCTTGACCGGCCCCCGGTCCTCGGCGTCCTCGACCGGCCCCTCGGTCTCGCCGCCGAAACCGCCCAGCAGCACATGGGCGAGCGAGCGGTTCATGCCCTTGCACATGATGTAGGAGAGGATCGCCCCGGACGCGCCCACCAGCGCCCCCGTGATAATCATCAGCGGATTGTCGAGCGTGAAGCCGATGCCGCAGGAGGCCCAGCCGGAGGCCGAGTTCAGCACCGAGATCACGACCGGCATGTCCGCCCCGCCGATGGGAATGACCACCAGCACGCCCCAGATCAGCGCCGCGAGCGCCAGCGCCCAGAAGAGCCCCGCCGTGCCCCAGCCGGCGAAGGCAAGCGCCGCCATCAGCACGATCAGCCCGACAAAGGCGTTGACCGCGCGCTGGCCGGTGAAGGTGACGGGCGCGCTCCGCATCAGCCCGTGCAGCTTGGCGAAAGCGACGACCGAGCCGGTGAAGGTGACGGCGCCGATGGCGGTCGATGCCATGATCTCGACCAGGCTGTGGGTCGCGAGCCCGCTCTCGACCGGGATGCCGTAGAGGCTCGGGCTCTCCAGCGCGGCGGCGGCGATCAGCACCGCCGCGAGGCCGACCAGGCTGTTGAAGATCGCGACCAGCTGCGGCAGGTCCGTGATCTTGACCCTGAGCGCAATCACCGTGCCGATGGCGCCGCCGATGACGATGCCGCCCAGCACCAGTTCGAAGGTGACGATCTGCGGGCGCAGCAGCGTTGCGCCGATGGCGATCGCCATGCCGGCAATGGCGATCCAGTTTCCCTGGCGCGCGGTCTCCGGCGAGGCAAGCCCGCGAATACCGAGAATGAAACAGATCGCCGCCACAAGGTAGGCGAAGGATGCAATCGAGGCTTCCATTCCCTCAACTGCCCTTCTTGCGGTACATCTGGAGCATTCTCTGGGTGATGATGAAGCCGCCGAAGATGTTGACCGAAGCCACCACGACGGCGACGAAGCCCAGCAGCTTGGAGACGCCGAAAATGGCGGGGCCGGCGGCGATCATCGCGCCCAGCACGACCACGCCGGAGATCGCGTTGGCGACCGACATGAGCGGGGCATGCAGCGCCGGCGTCACCTTCCAGACCACGTAGTAGCCGACGAAACAGGCAAGCGCGAAGACGGTGAGGCCGAACAGCACCGGATCGGTTGCGGGCGCATCCGACTGGGCGGCCCGGTGGGCGAGGTCAGCCGCTTCCGCGGCCAGCCGCTGCGCCTCGCTGGCAAGTTCGCCGGCGCGTTCCGCCAGCGCCGCTGCGTCCCGGTCTATGGTTTCAGCCATCGGGGGCTTCCTTCGGGCTCAGGGCCGTCGCTGACACGATCGGATCGTCGTAATCGGGGGCGAGCGCGCCCCGGTCCTTGTCCACCAGCAATTCCGCAAAGTTGACGAGGTTGCGCGCATAGAGGGCGCTTGCGTCCTGCGCCACGCGGGACGGCAGGTCGCTGTCGCCGACGATGAACACGCCCGCCTCCTCGACGATGCGGTCCGCGCGGCTCAATTCGCAATTGCCGCCCTGGGCGACGGCGATATCCACGACCACGGAACCGGGCGCCATCGCGCGCACCATCTCCGCCGAGAGCAGCCGCGGGGCGGGCCGGCCGGGGATTTGCGCGGTGGTGACGACGATATTGGTCCGCGCCAGCGTCTCGGCCAGCTTGTCGGCCTGCTCGCGCTTGTAGTCCTCGCCCATTTCGCGGGCGTAGCCGCCTTCGTCCTCGGCAAGGCTCGGCTGCCTGTGGTCCACCTCGACGAAGCTGGCGCCAAGGCTTTCCACCTGCTCGCGCGCGGCCGGGCGCACGTCCATCGCGGAAACCACGGCGCCGAGGCGCCGGGCCGTCGCGATCGCCTGGAGGCCGGCCACTCCGGCGCCCAGCACGAGCACCCTTGCAGGCGCGATGGTGCCGGCGGCCGTCACCATCATCGGGAAGGCGCGGCCGAAGAGGTCGGCAGCGCGGACCACCGCCGCATAGCCGGCGAGGTTCGACTGGCTCGACAGCGCGTCCATGGTCTGCGCCCGGGTGATGCGCGGCATAAGCTCCATCGCGAACGCCTCGACGCCCGCGGCCGCAAGCGCGGCCGGGCCGCCGTCATCGCCGAACGGCGCCAGCAGGCCCGCCAGCATCGCCCCGCGCTTCAACCGCTCGACGGCCGGCATCTGCACCGCAAGCACCAAGTCCGCCGCCTCAAGCGCCTCCGGGCCGATCCTTGCCCCGGCTTCGACATAGGCGGCGTCGGTGAAGCCCGCGGCTGCGCCGGCATCCGGTTCCACGCACACCTCGAAACCCATCGCCAGCAGGCGCTTTACGCTGTCCGGCGTCGCAGCGACCCGGCGCTCCCGTGGCGCGGTTTCCTTCGCTATCCCTGCAAGCATGCCCACTCTCCGAGCGCGGGTTGTTGCATTGCACAACGGGTTTGGCAAGCGTCCCCGTTGTCGCTAGGGTGGCTTCCTGGAGAGGTTCGTTGATTGTCTGTCGCCTGGTAGCCCTGCTGTTTGCCTGCGGCGCGTTGATCGCGCTCGGCGGCGATGTCTGGCAGGCGGCGGCCGGAGGGGGATGGCAGCCGCGGGCGCTGGGACAGATCTGGTTCCAGCTGGACGCCGGCAGCCTCAATCTCGTTCAGGCCGTCGTGCAGCGCTACCTGCATCCCTGGCTCTGGGATCCGGCCTTCGTGCAGGTTCTGCTCTGGCCGGCCTGGGTCGTCCCCGGCGCTCTCGCCATTCTGTTGTTTGCACTGTGCCGCCGGCGTCATCGGACGACGGGCGCGTTCGACTAGAAGGCAGCTCGGGCCGCCTGATACCAACGGCTTCGATCTGGGACTCATGTCTTCTTCACGTCGTGCCCGGAACAAGTCCGGGCATGACAGGAGGAGGAGCGGCGGTTGGGGGCGTGGGCGGCGGGGACCCCTGCGGGGATGTCATGAATTGTCATGTTTTTGCCCGGCGGCCCTCCGGTAATGTCATGTTTTGTCATGCGGGGCCCGCTGCGGCCTGTTGCTTTTCGCGCTCCTCGCGTTGCCTCTGGCGTTCGCGCCATGCCTCGAATTCGGGCCTGTCCGGCGGGCCCACGAACATCCGCCCGCCGACATGGCATTCGATCAGCCGGCCCTCCTCGCCCTCCCTCGTCGGGAGACGCCCGAAGCGGCGCTTCAGGTCTCCCGGCCATTCCCGGACCCCGATCCGGGGCTGCCGCCAGAACGGAGGCTGGGCCCCGGATCGGCGCTGGCGCGCCGTCCGGGATGACGGGCCTACCGCATGCACACATCTGTTTCCGGTGGCTTGGCATTGCATGTCCCCCAACCGTCGCCCCGGACCTGATCCGGGGCCCAGCCTTGGTCCTGGCAGCAGTTTCAGCAGTCGATCCCGTTCTTCACCGGCTGCGGCAGGCGCAAACGATCAGGGATGGACCCCGGATCAAGTCCCATAAGCGCTAACTTGTTTTGCATGATGTTTGTCTTTTTCGTATTGTGTCGGGTGTTTGTTTTGGCGAGGGGTGAGAGATGGAAGAGGACTGGTGGGTTTTACGGTCGCTTTTGCCGTCTGGCTGGCGTGAGTTGGGG
>JAJDVH010000026.1 GCA_022826185.1 Alphaproteobacteria bacterium | reverse complement strand
TCGCAGGCTGGCAAAAGACTGGGAGAAATCCATCGCTTCCAGCCAGGCTTGGGTCGACATCGCACACATACGACTCACTACACGAAGGCTCGCAAGGCCTTGTAACCGTTGATCGAGTTTCGAGTCAGGCTCTCAGACCGTGCAGCCTCAGAAAAGCCGTTCTGGTGTGCTACAAAACATGACAGTCCGCAGCCCGAACATGACAAAACATGACACTTCATGACGCCCTGGGCGGAACGACTCCCAAGCTGCGGAAATCCGCGTAGGCTCGCGCCCCATGATCGAGATTCGCGACACCGCATACGGCCCGGTCCCCCTGCCCGCAGGCATCCGCTCGCGCACGGCGTCGAACGGCAACGGGCTCGACATGCATTTCCTGGAAGCCGGCTTCGGGGAGCCGGGCCGGCCCTGCGCCCTTCTGCTGCACGGCTTCCCCGAACTCGCCTACAGCTGGCGGCGCGTCATGCCGGCGCTCGCGGAAGCGGGCTACCATGTCGTCGCGCCGGACCAGCGCGGCTACGGCCGGACGACGGGCTGGGACCCGGACTATGACATCGACCTTGCGCCCTGGCGCCTCTTCAACCTCGTGCGCGATGTCATGGGGCTGCTGGACGCGCTCGGCCACAGGGAAGCCGCGCTGCTGGCCGGCCACGATTACGGCGCCTCGGTCGCGGCATGGGCGGCGCTGATCCGTCCGGACGTCTTTCGCAGGCTGGCGCTGATGAGCGCGCCGTTTGCGGGGCCCCCGGACATTTCGCCGCAACCGCCGCCCGCCCGTTCGATCCATGCCGGTCTTGCGGCCCTCGACCGGCCCCGCAAGCACTATCACTGGTACTACTCGACCCGGCAGGCGAACGCGGACATGCGGGACTGCGCCCAGGGGGTCCACGATTTCCTGCGGGCCTATTTCCACCACAAGAGCGCCGACTGGGACGGGAACCGGCCCTTCAGGCTGGCGGGCTGGACCGCGGAGGAACTGGCGCGGATGCCGACCTACTACATCATGGACCTCGACCGGACGATGGCCGAGACGGTGGCGGCGGAGATGCCCGGCGCAGACCAAATCGCGGCCTGCCGCTGGCTTCCCGATGCGGAGCTGGCCGTCTATGCGCGGGAATATGAACGCACCGGCTTCCAGGGCGGGCTGAACTGGTACCGCTGCCGGACGAGCGGCTTGTTCGACCGCGAGCAGGAGCTCTTCTCCGGCCGCCGCATCGAGGTTCCGGCCTGTTTTATCTCCGGCGTGTCCGACTGGGGCGTGTACCAGAGTCCCGGCGCCTTGCAGGCCATGGAAGAGCGGGCCGCCGCCTGGGCCGGCACATGGCTGATCGAAGGCGCCGGACACTGGGTCCAGCAGGAGCGGCCGGATGCCGTGTCGGCCCGGCTGCTGGCCTTCGCCGCAAGCCCCGACGGTCCGTGACCGGGATGACAGGGCCGGATGCACGCTGCTAGGTTCGGCCCGACCCCCTCAGGAGGATATGGGTAAAGATGGGCACTCTGACCGGCGCCGAGATCATGGCGCGCGAACTGAAGAAACACGGCGTCGAATACATGTTCGGTGTCATCGGGTTTCCGGTGCAGCCGATCGCCAAGGCGGCGCAGGAGGTCGGCATCAAATATGTCGGCATGCGCAATGAGCAGGCGGCTTCCTACGCGGCGCAGGCGGCGGGCTATCTCACCGGCCGGCCGGGCGCCTGCCTCGTGGTCTCCGGCCCGGGCGTGATCCACGCGCTCGCCGGCCTCGCCAACGCCGAGCAGAACTGCTGGCCCATGATCCTGATCGGCGGCGCCTCGCCGGTGTACCAGAACGGCATGGGCGCGTTCCAGGAAGAGAACCAGGTCCAACTCGCGGCGCCCTACTGCAAATTCGCCCACGCGGTCGAGCACGGGCGGCGCATCCCGTTCTATGTCGAGAAGGCGGTGCGCACCTCGATCTACGGCCGTCCGGGGCCGGTCTATCTGGACATGCCCGACGACATCATTCGCGAGGACGTCGCGGACGAGGACGTTCACGAGGCGGCCGCGGTGGCCGATCCGCCCCGGATGCAGGCGATGGCCGGGGATGTCGAGGCGGCATTGGACGCGCTCGAATCCGCCGAGCGTCCGCTGGTGATCGTCGGCAAGGGCATGGCCTGGTCGCGCGCCGAGGACGAGGTGCGCGCCTTCATCGAGCGCACGCAGCTGCCGTTCCTCGCCTCGCCGCTCGGCAAGGGCGTCATCGACGACAGCCACCCGCTCTCCGTGGGCGCGGCGCGCAGCCATGCGCTGCGCGAGGCGGACGTGATCTTCCTGATGGGCGCGCGGCTCAACTGGATCATGCATTTCGGCCTGCCGCCGCGCTTCAACAAGAAGGTGCGGATTGTCCAGCTCGACATTTCGCCCGAGGCCATCGGCAACAATGTGCCGACGGAAGTGGCGCTGGTGGGCGACGGCAAGGCGGTCGTCGGCCAGCTGAACGCGGCTCTCGGGGGCCGGCAGTGGTTCTACCCGGCCGATACGGAATGGCGCAACGCGATTGCGGAGAAGGCGGCGGGCAATGCCGAGCAGATTCGCCCGATGCTGGAAGACGATTCGACGCCGACCAACTACTACCGCGCGCTCAAGGACATCAATGCCTGGGCCGGCAAGGACGCGGTCATTATCGGCGAGGGCGCCAACACGATGGACATCGGGCGCACCCAGCTCCCCAACGCGGCGGCGCGCCTCAGGCTCGACGCCGGCAGCTACGGCACGATGGGCATCGGCATGGGCTTCGCCATCGCCGCCGCCGTTGTCCATCCCGACCGGCCGATCGTCTCGGTCTCCGGCGATTCCGCCATTGGCTTCTCCGGCATGGAGATGGAGACGGCCTGCCGCTACAAGCTGCCGATCAAGATCGTCGTGCTGAACAATGGCGGCATCGGGCAGGGCATCCCGGAATATCCCGAGGACCCGTTCGACAATCCGGCGGGCGTGCTGATCTACGGCGCGCGCTACGACAAGATGATGGAGGCGTTCGGCGGCTTCGGCGCATTCATCGAGGACCCGGCGGACCTGCCGGCGGCGCTCGACCAAGCGACGGCCTTCGACGGCCCGGCGCTCGTCAATGTCCGCCTGCACCCGCAGGCCGGCCGCAAGCCGCAGCAGTTCGGCTGGCTGACGACCTGACGCAAGCTCCGGCGGCGGCGAAGGCGTCCGCCGCCGCCGGGTTCCGCTCCGATCGCCCTGTGGAGTCCTTCTCGATGAAAGCGCGGACGGCCCGGCCTATCTGTCGTCCAGCGCGTCGAAAATTACGCCCAGAGTGCAAAAGAGGCCGGCCGTCACCAGCACGAACAGAACAACGAACAGGCTTTGGGAGTTTTCCAAACCGGTCAACGCCATCAAGGACGACAACCCTATAATGGCCACGATTATCACCGATACGGCCGCCAGGTACTTGTTTCTTTTCGCCCTTTTGGAGAGGCGTCCGAACAGGCCGGCGTCCGATACCGCGTTGGAGACGCGCGTTTCGGGCTTGTCCATCTGTCTCCGCCTTTGCAGCGTCCGGGTGCCTGGGTCCACGATATCACGGGCCGGCCGGCGGCGCATCCCGGCGCGGCCTCGGGCGCATCGCTAACGGGAGAGCGGGAATTGAGCGAATATCAGTATTACGAATTCCAGGCGGTTGACCGCCCGCTCGACGAGGCGGACAGGGAGGCGCTCAGGGCCTATTCGACGCGGGCGCGCATCACCGCCATGAGCTTCACCAACCACTACAATTGGGGCGATTTCAAAGGCGATCCGGTTGTGTTCATGGAGCGCTGGTTCGACCTGCATCTCCATCTCACCAACTGGGGAACGCGCGAACTGATGATCCGCCTGCCGAAACGGCTGGTGGACCGGGACCGGCTCGACTCCATCCTCGATGACTGCAGCCTGGCGGACTTCTTCGAAGCGGGCGAATGGCTGGTCCTCGACATTCTCGACGAAAGAGAACCGGGGGACGAATACTGGGACGACGGCTCCGGCTGGCTCACCGCCCTGGCGCCGCTTCGCGCCGACCTGCTTTCGGGAGACTGGCGCATACTCTACCTGGCGTGGCTGGCGGAGCTGGACATTGAGGGCCGCAAAGACGACGAGACCGAGCCCCTGCCGGGCATCGGCCCGCTGACCGGCGCGCTCAGCGCCTTCGCCGAGTTCTTCCGCCTCGACCCCGACCTCGTCGAGGCTGCCGCCGAGGCGCAGGCGGGCATTGCGGACGGCGACCTGTCGGCCGACGCCATAGGCGCCGCTGTCGCCGCCATGCCGGAGGGCGAGAAGACGGCATTGCTTCGCCGCGTCGCCGACGGCGATCCCCATGTCGGCGCGGAAATCCGGCGCCTCGCAAGACAGGCCGCGTCGGCGGCGGACAGCGCCAAGCCGACGGCCCGCCGAACCGTGTCCGATCTCCGAAGGCGCGCGGCGGCGATCCGCGAAGGCCGGGAGGCCGCCGAAGCCGAACGGCGCGAGGCCGAACGCCTGCAGCAGGAGCGGGAAGCGGAAGAGGCGCGGCGCGCGCGGATCGTCGCCCTCAGGCAGCGAGGCGAAGCCGTGTGGGACGAGATCGAGAGCGAAATCGACAGGCGCCACGCCAGCGGCTACGACCGGGCGGCGGCGCTGCTCTCCGACCTGAAGGCGCTGGCGGAAGAGGACGGCGCGGCGGCGTCCTTCACCGACCGGGTGAACGACCTTCGGTCGCGGCATTCCCGAAAGTGGGGGTTCATCAAGAGGCTGGAGGGACTCTGAGGGACCGGCTGTTGCCGCACCGGTTCTATACAAGTCATTGATTTCATTGGTAGCGGGGGAGGGATTTGAACCCCCGACCCAGGGATTATGATTCCCCTGCTCTACCGCTGAGCTACCCCGCCGAAGGACCGGCGTTTTAGGCGCTGCGGCTTGCGCCGTCAACGGGACCGGTCGATGCTGGGGAACGATGAAGCGAACCGTTTTGCTGCTCCTCGCCGGTTTCCTGCTGGCCGCCCACGGAGGCGCGACCGGCATCGTCAAGCAGCGCATGGACGCCATGGTCGATATCGGGCGGGCGACGAAGACCATCCGGGACGCGATCCGGCGTTCGGAGCCGGACGCGGTCCGCGACGCCGCGGCGCGGATCGCCGGGCACGCCGCGGAGATCCCGGCGCTGTTTCCGGACGGCAGCTTCCACCACCCTTCGGAAGCTCTCCCGGCGATTTCGGCCGACCGGGCGGCGTTCGACGCGCTCGCGGCGAAGCTGGCCGCCGCCGCGGAAAAACTGGCCTCGAATGCGGACGCGCCCCGCGAAGCGGCGCGGCGCCTCGTGGACACCTGCAAGCAGTGCCACACGCGCTTCCGGCTGGAGAAGAGGCGTTGAGCCGGCGGCGGGTGCTCAGCCGAACACTTCCTGGAAGCCGGCCCGGAGCGCGGAGTCCACTTCCGGCATGGAGGCGGTGATGCCCTCGGCTGCGAGCGAGGTCACGCCGAACCCTTCGATGCCGCAGGGCACGATGCCGTCGAAATGCTCGAGGTCCGGCTCGACATTGAGCGCGATCCCGTGAAAAGCGACCCAACGGCGCACCCGTACGCCGAGGGCCGCAATCTTGCGCTCCGTTGCGCCGCGCCGCACCCAGACGCCGATCCGCCCTTCGCGCCGCTCGCCGACAAGGCCGAACCGGGCGAGTGTGTGGATCAGCCAGTCCTCCAGACCGCACACATAGTCGCGCACGCCCAGTCCGCGGGCCTGGAGGTCGATCATGGCGTAGGCGATGCGCTGGCCCGGCCCGTGATAGGTGTAGCGCCCGCCGCGGCCCGTCCTGAACACCGGGAAACGGTCCGGCGCCAGCAGTTCGGCCGGGTCGGCGGAGGTGCCGGCCGTGTAGAGCGGCGGATGCTCCAGCAGCCAGACGAGGTCCGGCGCCCCGTCCCGGCGAATGGCGTCGACCCTGGCTTCCATGGTTGCGACCGCCGCCTCGTAACCGACCGGCCGGTCGTCGATGCGCCACTCCACCGGTCTTGAAAGCGCCATCGCGATTTGCTATCCCGCCTCCGCCTTGAGACGGGCAGTTTAGCGCGTCTCCGAGATGCGGTCGTGGCGGAATTGGTAGACGCGCAGCGTTGAGGTCGCTGTGGGGGCAACCCCGTGGAAGTTCGAGTCTTCTCGACCGCACCATGAGCCCGGGAAATTCGGAGGGATACGATGGCTGAGCCCCATACGGTCCCGCGCGCCGACGACCGGGCCGACGACACCCCGGCGCTGACGCCGGACCTGGTCCGGCAGGTCCTCGAGGCGGGCGATGCCGAGGCTGTCCGCGCCCGGCTGGCCCCTCTCCATGCCGCCGATGCCGCGGACCTTCTGGAGCGCATAGCGCCGGACGAGCGCTCCGCCGTGCTCGAGGCGCTGCGCGGCGTGCTCGATCCCGACATCCTCGCGGAGCTCGACGAGACGGTGCGCGGCGAAGTCGTGGAGCAGATGGCGCCGCAGGAGCTTGCGCAGGCCGTCGCCCGGCTCGACGACGACGACGCCGTGGAAGTCGTCGCCGACCTCGACGAGGAGACCCGCCGGGACATTCTGGCGCGCCTGCCGCAGGCGGACCGCCTGGCGGTAGAACAGGCGCTGACCTTCGAAGAGGACACCGTCGGGCGGCTCATGCAGCGTGCGACGGTCGTTGTGCCCGCCTACTGGACCGTCGGCGAGACCATCGACTATCTGCGCGCGGACGCCTCCCTGCCCGATACTTTCTTCGACATCTTCATCGTGGACCCGCGCCACCGCCCGGTCGGCAGCCTTCCGCTTTCGCGCATCCTGCGCAACCGCCGGCCGGTCGGGCTGGCGGAGATCATGGACGGTGAACCTGTCATGCTGCCGGTCGCCATGGACCAGGAGGAGGCGGCATTCCTCTTCCGCCAGCAGGACCTGACCTCGGCGCCGGTGGTCGACGAGTCCGGGCGGCTCGCCGGCGTGCTCACCATCGACGATGTGGTCGATGTCATCGACGAGGAGCACGAGGACGACATCCTGAAGCTCGGCGGCGTCTATGAAGACGATCTCTACCATGCCGCGGCGGCCACGACAGCCAAGCGGTTCCCCTGGCTGCTCGTCAATCTCGGCACGGCCGTGGTCGCCTCCCTCGTCATTGCGCAGTTCGAGGCGACTATCGAGGCCATCGTCGCTCTGGCCGTGCTGATGCCGATCGTCGCCTCTATGGGCGGGAATGCCGGCACGCAGACGCTCACCGTCGCCGTCCGCGCGCTCGCGACGAGGGAGCTTTCGGCCACCAACGCCATGCGCATCGTCGTCAAGGAGGTGCTGGTCGGCGGGTTCAGCGGCATGCTGTTCGCCGCCATTGCGGCGGCGGTCACGCTCGCATGGTTCGGAAACTGGCTGCTGGGCGCCGTGATTGCGGCGGCCATGGTGGTCAACCTGCTGGTGGCCGGACTTTCGGGCGTCGCCATCCCGCTGGCGCTCGACCGGATGCGGATCGATCCGGCGATTGCCTCCTCCGTGGTGCTGACCACCGTGACCGATGTCGTCGGCTTCTTCGCCTTTCTTGGGCTTGCCGCTGCGGTGCTGCTGTGAGCGCCGTCATCCGCCCGGTGCGGGACAGCGATGCGGACGGGCTTATCCGGCTGATCGACGCCTGCTGGTCGGCCTATGAGGGTTGCATCCTCGATGTGGACGCCGAGGAGCCGCAGCTGCGCGCGATGCGCAGCCACTTCGACGCGCTCGGCGGCGAATACTGGGTTGCGGAAGGGGCCGGCGGTCTTGTCGCGGCCGGCGGCGGCTGGGCGCCCGCGGCCGACGCCGCCGGCGCCGAGCTGCACAAGCTCTACGTGCTGGCGGAACTGCGTCGGCAGGGGGTCGCCCGGCGCCTGGTCGCCATGGCGGAAGCGGCCGCGCGAAGCCGGGGCAGCCGCTTCGTCGAACTCTGGTCCGACAGCCGTTTCCTGGAGGCGCATGCCTTCTACGAGGCGCTCGGCTATCGGCGGACCGGCAGGACCCGCGAGTTGAACGACCTGTCGAACACGACGGAGTTCCATTTCGTCAAGGAGCCGTTCACCGTATCGTGATTGGCCGATGCCGGGTGCGGGACCGATCTTTCCCGGCAGGAAACACATCCGGAGGACCGTCCGATGCGAACCCTCTTCACACGTCTTGCGGCAACCTCGCTGGTCGTCCTGCTGGCAGGCTTTGCGGCCGCGAAGGAGCCCGTCTTCCAGCGCAGCGGCGCCGCCATCCACGGCTACGACCCGGTCGCCTATTTCGAGGCGGGCGAGCCGGTCAAGGGCAAGTCGCGCCACGAGGTGGAGTGGAACGGCGCCAAGTGGCGCTTCGCGAGCGCGGCCAACCGCGACGCCTTCGAGGCCGACCCGGAACGCTATGCGCCGCAATATGGCGGCTACTGCGCCTGGGCCGTCTCGCAGGGCTACACCGCGCCCATCGACCCGAAGGCGTGGAAGGTCGTGGACGGCAGGCTTTACCTCAACTACTCGAAGTCGGTGCAGAAGAACTGGGAGAAGGACATTCCGGGCCATATCGCATCGGCCGACGGGCACTGGCCGCGAATCCTGGCCGAACTGTCCAACTGACCGCGGTTCGGCTAGGGTCGGCCCGGTTTGAGAGGAGGGCCGCGCTCGTGGTGAAGATCGCAACGCTCGCCGAGCTGGAGAACTGGGTCGGCAGGGAACTCGGGGTCAGCGACTGGATCGCCGTCGATCAGGGCCGGATCGACGGGTTCGCCGAGGCGACCGAGGACCGCCAGTGGATCCATCTCGACACGGAGCGCGCCAAGTCGGACATGCCGGGCGGCAAGACGATCGCCCACGGGTTCCTCACGCTCTCGCTCACCGCCGGGCTGATGGTGTTCTCGGTGCCGGGCGCCAGCCGCGCGATCAACTACGGCCTCAACCGGGTGCGCTTCACCAACACGGTGCCGGCGGGCTCCAGGGTGCGCCTGCGCCAGAGCCTGGCGTCCACGGAGCCGGTCAAGGGCGACGGCGTGCGCTGCGTGGTGAACAACACCATCGAGATCGAGGGAACCGACCGCCCGGCCATGGTCGGCGAGGCGCTGATCGTCTTCTATCCCTGAGGGCTGACAGGCGCTGGTGGCCGCTGAGGGACTCGAACCCTCACGGGATTGCTCCCCACGGATTTTAAGTCCGGTCTGTCTACCGATTCCAGCAAGCGGCCACGGGGGCGCAGCCTACTCCCTGCGCGGGAGGCGCGCCAGATTGAGGGCGGGCAGCATCGCGAGCACGAAGACGATTCCGAGCGCGAGGAAGCAGTCCCGGAAGCCGAAGGAGAGCGCCTGGGCGTGGACGACCTGGCCCAGATAGTCGAGCGCCGCGCCAATCCGGGCGGGGTCCGGCAGGCCGGCGATGCCGAGGCGGTCGGTGACGGTCTCCAGGAATCCCCGGCTCGCCGTGTTCGCGGCCGTCTGGGTGGAGGCGAGCGATTCCGCGTGCCAGTGCGTCCTCAACTGCAGCCAGACGACGATCAGGTTGGTGCCGGACGCGCCGCCGAGCTGGCGGATGAAGTTCATCGCGCCGGAGCCCTGGGCCAGCTTCTCGTTGGGGAGCGCGCGAAGGGCTGACGCGGAGAGCGCCGGCATGATGAACGACATGCCCACCCGGCTTATCATCGTGAAAATGGCGAAGGCCCAGAAGCCGGTATTGGCGTCGGCCGAGGCCATCAGGAAGGTGCCGAACGCGAAGAAGCCGAGGCCGGCCAGGATCGGGATGTGGTCGGGCAGGCGGTCGGCCGCGCGTCCGGTGAGCGGCAGCGCGAAGACGAGCAGCAGGCCCGCGGGCATGAGCAGCAGCCCGGCCTTGGTCGCGGTGAAGCTCTGCACCTGCTGGACGAAGACGGGAATGACATAGCCGGAAGCGAAATTCCCCGCCCCGAACACGAAGGCGACGATCACCGCCGCCGTGAAGGCGCGGTTGCGGAACAGCGACACATCGAGAAGCGGCGCGCGGCTCCTCACCTGGATGGTGACGAAGCCTGCCGCCGCAACGGTCCCGAGCACGGCGTAGAGCAGGATATGGTCGGAGAGCCAGCCCTCGCGCGGCCCCGACGCCGCCGCCGTCATCAGCAGGAAGAGCGCGGCCCCCAGGAAGGCGAAGCCGAACCAGTCGAAGGGCGGCAGCCTGCCGATGCGTCCCTTGGACGGCATGAAGACCATGCCGGCGAGCAGCGCCAGGCCGCAGAAGGGCAGCGGCAGCAGGAACATGGCCCGCCAGGACAGCGTGTCGATGGCGATGCCGCCGACCGCGGGCCCGAGCGCCGGCGCCAGCACCACGCCGGCGCCGTAAACGCCCATCGCCATGCCCCGGCGCTCGGGCGGGAACACGGTGAAGATCGTCACCATCGTCATCGGCATGACGATGCCCGCCGCCACGCCCTGCAGGACGCGGCCGAGAATGAGCATGTCCATCGAGGTGGCGGTGGCGCTCATCAGGGCGCCTGCCATGAAGACCGCGAGCGTGAGCGCGAAGCCGAGCCGCTGCCCGAACGCCTCGGTGATCCAGGCGTTGAGCAGCTGGCTCGCGGTCATCGTGGCGAGGAAGGCCGTCGCCATCCACTGCGCCTGGTCCTGGCCGACGCCGAACGCGCCCATGACCTCCGGCACGGCGACATTGACGATGGTGGCCGACAGCACCATCGAAAAGCCGCCGACCAGGCCGGCAAAGGTTACATACCAGCGGTAGTTCGGGCCGAAACGGCGAAAGAGGTCATCGACCGTATCGGCCTGCATGGAGGACGGATCCGTCAGGGAACGCCCGTCAGCTTAGCCGGGATTCCTCTCCGCGGTCACGGGCCCGCCGCCCGCCCCCGTCAGTGGGCGAGCACGGCCAGCAGCAGGAGCGCCACGATGTTGGTGATCTTGATCATCGGGTTGACGGCGGGACCGGCGGTGTCCTTGTAGGGGTCGCCGACCGTGTCGCCGGTCACGGCCGCCATGTGGGCCTCCGAGCCCTTGCCGCCGTGATGGCCGTCCTCGATATATTTCTTGGCATTGTCCCAGGCGCCGCCGCCGGCGGTCATCGAGATGGCGACGAAGATGCCCGTGACGATGACGCCGAGCAGCATCGCGCCGACGGAGGTCAGCGCCGCCGCCTTGCCCGCGACCAGCCAGATCAGCAGGAAGAGCCCGATCGGCGAGAGCACCGGCAGCATCGACGGCACGATCATCTCCTTGATCGCCGCGCGCGTCAGCATGTCCACGCAGGGGCCGTATTCGGGCTTGGCCGTGCCTTCCATGATGCCCGGGATCTCCCGGAACTGGCGGCGCACCTCCTCCACGACGGCGCCGCCCGCGCGGCCCACCGCCATCATGCCCATGGCGCCGAACAGGAAGGGCAGCAGGCCGCCCACGAACAGGCCGATCACGACATAGGGGTCGGAGAGCGAAAAGGTCACCTCTTCCGCGATGCCGGCGAAGAAGGGATAGGTATCCCCCGCGGCGCTGAAGAACTTGATGTCCTCCGTATAGGCGGCGAACAGCACCAGCGCGCCCAGCCCCGCCGAGCCGATGGCGTAGCCCTTGGTGACCGCCTTGGTGGTGTTGCCGACCGCATCCAGCCGGTCGGTCGTGTCGCGCACGTCCTCGTCGAGCTCGGCCATTTCGGCGATGCCGCCGGCATTGTCGGTGACGGGACCGTAGGCGTCGAGCGCGACCACCATGCCGGCAAGCGCCAGCATGGCCGTGACCGCAATCGCGATCCCGAACAGGCCGGCAAGCTGGTAGCAGGCGATGATCGCGACGCAGATGATGACGGCGGGCAGCGCGCAGGCTTCCATGGAGACCGCGAGGCCCTGGATGACATTGGTGCCGTGGCCGGTGGTCGAAGCCTGGGCGACCGAGCGGACCGGACGGTATTCGGTGCCGGTGTAATACTCCGTCACCCAGATGATGAGGCCGGTGACGACGAGGCCGATGGCCCCGCAGACAAAGAGCTGCGTGCCGGTGAAACCGCTTTCGCCGATGGGCCCCAGGCCGACCGTCCACTCGGTCATCGCCAGGATGCCGGCCAGCGAGATGACCGCGGCGACGATGAAGCCCTTGTAGAGCGCGCCCATGATCGATTGCGACGCGCCGAGGCGCACGAAGAAGGTCCCGACGATTGACGCCAGGATGCACACGCCGCCGATGGCGAGCGGGTAGGACATGACGGCGCCTGCAAGCGCCGCGTCGGCGGCGAAGAAGATCGACGCCAGCACCATGGTCGCGACGACGGTGACGGCATAGGTCTCGAACAGGTCGGCGGCCATGCCGGCACAGTCGCCCACATTGTCGCCCACCTTGTCGGCGATCACGGCGGGGTTGCGGGGGTCGTCCTCCGGAATGCCGGCCTCGACCTTGCCGACGAGGTCCGCGCCCACATCCGCGCCCTTGGTGAAGATGCCGCCGCCGAGGCGCGCGAAGATGGAGATGAGCGAGGCGCCGAAGCCGAGCGCGACCAGCGGGTCGATCAGCCCGCGCCCCTCCGCGCCGGCGGAAATGAGGATTGCGTAATAGACGCCGACGCCGAGCAGCGCCAGGCCCGCCACCAGCATTCCCGTCACCGCGCCCGAGCGGAAGGAGACGGCCAGCCCCTGGGCGAGGCCCTGCCGCGCCGCCTCGGCGGTGCGCACATTCGCCTTCACCGAGACATTCATGCCGATATAGCCGGCGGCGCCGGAGAGCACCGCGCCGATCAGGAAGCCGACGGCCTCGTAAACGCCGAGCAGCAGCAGCAGCACGACGAAGATGACGACGCCCACGATGGCGATGGCCCGGTATTGCCGGTTGAGATAGGCGCGCGCGCCTTCCTGGATCGCCGCTGCGATCTCCTGCATGCGCGCATTTCCGGGGCTCGCCGCGAGCACGGACCGCGACGCGGCGACGCCATAGACCAGCGCGGCGAGGCCGCAGACGACGACGAAAATCAGGACGGGCGACATGGTCGGGTTCCCCTCGGATGGATGGAAGCGCCGCCGGCGCGTGTAAGGGAAGGACCCGTGCCGCTCAAGCCCCGATTTGTCGCATGAACTCCCGGTAAACCGGTATCCGCTCCCGGCCGAAGGTCCGGAGACCGGCCGCATATGTCATGGCATGTCATGTTGTGTCATGTTCCTGGAGTGGGCCCCATGGGCCGGACAGTATCAAGCGGCCTTTTTGACAGGGTTGGGGTGTTGTTTTTCCTCGAAGCGGTTCGGGCTGAGATATCCGAGGGCGGAGTGCAGTCTTCTGTTGTTGTAGGCGTCGATGAAGCGG
>JAJDVH010000226.1 GCA_022826185.1 Alphaproteobacteria bacterium | reverse complement strand
GCGTGCAAATCGCATCGGGGTCGGGTTACACTCTGTAAGCATCGGGGCGCTCCTCTGCAACCGGGCAAGGCTTTGTTGCAAAAGAACTTTCTCATATGCAGAGCCCCGATGCACCTACCCCCGGTGAGAAATCCGGGCTAGTGGCTCGCGGTGGCGGACCGGCTGGACGCGGCGATCCCGGTCCACCGCAACCGGGCGAACGCACTTGCCGCGCTGGCGCGCCACGACCCTTCGGCCTTGCCGGGCATCGAGATCGAGCCCTGCGCGAACGGCTGGCGCCTGGTGCGAAGGCCCTGTCCCGACAGCCTGTTGCCGGTCTCCGCGTCGGAGTCCGGGGCGGGCGGACGCAAGGCGGGTAAAGAGGGCCGCCCGGGCCATGGGCATGTCCGGGCTCCCCTGTGTTTTCTGCGTCATGGCTTCGAGCGCCGATCACCGCACCGCCACCCGGCTATCGGCTGCCGCCCTCTGCCTCCGCTCTCGAGCCTGAGAACGCGAACGTCGCCCCGCTTTTCGGCCCCGCCCGCCCGGAGCTTCCGGAGATTCTCGACCGCCTTCTCCAGCACGGCGTCGGCGTGATCGTCGAAGACTCGCAATTCATGATGTCGGACGAACTGCCCGGCCTGGCGGAGGACGTCCCGGCGGTCGTCCGGAAGCTCCGGCATGAGGCCGCCGTGCTCGGCGACAGGCAGGGCGTGCGGGGCACAGGGTCCGGCTGCGGATCGCGGCGACGGAGTTGTGCGCGAGGCGACGGCAGGAGGCTCGCCGCAAGGGAGGCGGGTGCGCCTGTCGGTCTCCGGATCGGGCCGGGCACGAGCGGTGGTGGCGCGGATTCTCCGTCAGTCCTGGGCATTGGTCTCGCGCGAGGCCATGGCGTTCATCGCCATCCGGAGCATGGCGCGGTCCATCTTGCGCGGACGCCCGCCCAGGCGGCCTCTCGCCCGCGCCGCGGCCAGGCCGGCCCGGGTGCGTTCGGCGATGAGCTCGCGCTCGAACTCCGCAAGAGCCGCGAAGATGCCGAACACCAGGCGCCCGTTCGCGGTGGTGCGGTGGTGCTGTGGATCTCGGCCCGGGCGCCGGCGAGCACCCGGCATCCGACCTCCCGGCCGCGCAGCTCGTCCACCGTGTTCACCAGGAGCTTCAGGTCCCGGCCCAGCCGGTCGAGCTTCCAGACGACGAAGGTGTTGCCCGGCTGGCGCGCCTTCAGGCAGGCCTCCAGGCCCGGGCGGTGGTCCTTGCGCCCCGAGGCATGGTCCTCGTAGATGCGGTCTGCCCCGACGCCGGCCTCGATGAGCGCGTCGCGCTGCAGATCCAGCAGCTGGCTTCCGTCCGCTTTCGACACCCGTGCATAGCCGATCAGCATGTTCGCTCGCACACCGCAAGAATAGATGGCGCCATTAAATAGACCGACAATCGCCCTCAGCGGTTGTCTGATGACAACCAATAATGCAAGGAGTATATTGATGAGAACACGACACCCCAACAAGGACATTGAAGCGGCGCTCGCGGCATTGGAAGCCGCCGGCTGGACCGTACAAAATGCCAAGGGACGAAGTGCTCATGCATGGGGCTTTGCGCTCTGCCCGGCAAATGCCGGCGACCGCTGCAGGAACGGGATGTTCTGCCGAATGTCGATCTACGGCACGCCAAGGGACCCCCGGGCCCATGCGAAAGCACTGGTATCGAAGGCCGCCGGCTGCGTGATGAGGGAAGTTGAAGACGATGGCTGAAAAGGAATTCGAGTTCGATCTCATCTTCGCCCTGCCGGAGGACGCGCCGGAGGAGCACGTAATTCTGGATGCACTCCACGAGGCCGGTTGCGACGATGCGGTTGTCGGTCTCGGCAGGCCGGGTTCGGTCGGACTGGCGTTCATTCGGACCGGACCGGACCCGGAGACTGTTATCGTAGAGGCGATCGCGCGGGCCATGAACGGGCTTCCCGTAGGAGCGGAACTTCGGGAGGTTCGTCCTGACCTCGTCAGCCTAGCGGAGGTCGCCGCGCGGTTGCAGGTCACGCGGCAAGCTCTGCAGAAGCGGCCGATGCCAGCCCCTTCCCTTGCCGGCCTCTACAGGGCGTCGGAAATGCGAACCCGCCTCCTCGCCGGCAGCGGCAAAATACGCGACCGTTTTCTTGCATCCCGGGCGTGGTTCGACGCAGCGCCCGGCGCACAACGTGTAAACGCCAAGATAGGCCTCGGAGAATTTGCTCCCGGATCCAAGAGTGAGAGGCCGGCAGGCCGCATTTCTGCTTGAAGGTACCGCGCCTCACTGGATCACGGCATATCCGATGCGCGTTGTGTAAGTTCTGACCGACCCCGTTTCACCCGAGAGCGAAGACGTCCTATGGCAACACACTCTTTTGTTGCATTCGATATGCCTGAGGCATCTGATTTTTCTGATTTAACAGGTATTCGCTATGACCTGGAAAGCGCGCGCAGCCTTGCCGAGGAACTGAAAACTACCTTAAGGAACATTCTTGACGGAAGATTCTCATGCTCAAACGTTCTAGATGCCCTGTCAACGGCAGTTCTCGTCAGGTACTGTCGCCCGTTTTCCAGCGGTGTCCGCCGCAAATCGTTGGGAGATGACGTACTGGCAACATTGAACGAAAGCCAACGCGCCAAGCATGAGCACCTGAAAGCCTTCCGTGACAAGCACATTGCTCATTCCGTAAATGCCTACGAGGAGAATCAGACGGTTGCGCGCTATGTCCTGGAACGCGTACATGTTGAAGGCATCTATGCTGTCGAGTGTCACCATTCCCGGGTCATTGGCTTGAGTTCCGCGGAGGCGCAATACGTGATTGAACTCACTACGACCATGCTTCGACATGTGGAAGGTATCATCGAGATCGAAAAGCGAAAACTTTTGGGTAAAGTGCGAGCGATCCCGCTAGACGAGCTTTTGTCTGGAGAAAGCCCTAGCCCCGCCGCTCCGCAAAGAGTTGACATAGCAACACGCCGGAAATGATGACCGCATTGTTGGTCGTTGTGCAGTCTCATGGAGCCCTTTTCCTCTTCTTGTCAGAGGCCATCACCACCCTTCGGAACGGGCGATAGAAGACGCGCTCCATCCGAGTTTCCGTCATAAGGCAAAAGCATTTCAGCATGACAAATCCGACATCGGGACCCGGCGCCGGCACGCGCATTTCGGCGACGGTCAAATGGTACGACCCGGCGAAGGGCTACGGTTTCCTCGTTCCGGCCGTGCCGGCAAGATCGCGCCGTCATACGTCACCGTGTCCGGATTCCCCTATGATGCTCTGTCATGGTGGCGACGGTCCGCAATCTGACGTCGTCGTCCTCGACGGCGGCGTATTTCCGCAACGATGGCGGCTATTACGTGGCGGTGGGCGGCGACCGCGAGGACGCGCGTGCGAAGGAGGCGGAGCACCGTCGGGGGAGCGCCTGGCACGGTCGCGGCGCGGCGGTGCTTGGCCTTGCCGGGAAGACGGTTTCGGCGGGCGCGTTCGAGAAGATGCTCCAGGGCCATGTGCCGGGGACGGACATCCGCCTCGGGCGGCTCCGGCACGGGCAGCACGAGCATCGTCCGGGGTTCGACATCACGTTTTCGGCGCCGAAATCGGTGTCGCTGGCAGCGCTGTTGCCGACGGAGGCGCATCCGCGCGGCGACCGCGGCGTGCTGCGCTGCCATGACGAGGCGGTGCGGGCGACGCTGGACTGGATCGAGGAGACGCTGGTCGAGACGCGGGGCTGGGACCCGGAGACGAGGCGGCGGCCGCGGGTGAAGGGGGACGGGATGGCGGCGGCGCTGTTCCGTCATGTCGCGAGCCGGAACCTCGACCCGCAGCTTCACACGCATGCGGTGGTGGCGAACATGACGCGGGACGGGGAGGGGCGGTGGAAGAGCATCGAGCCGACGCTGCTGCACCGGAACGCCCGGCTGATCGGGGCCTTCTACCGCAACGAGCTGTCGCGCCGTCTGATCGAGCGGGGCTATTCGATCGTGCCGGCGATGGCGGGTCGGTTGCGGAGTTTCGAGATAGCCGGCTACGACCGGGCGCTTCGGGAGGCGTTCTCGACGCGGCGCAAGCAGATTCTCGCATTTCTGGACAAGAAGGGCTGGGACGGCAGCGCGGCGGCGGCGCAGATGGCGGCGCTGGCGACGCGCCGGCGCAAGGCGGAGCCGCTGCACGGCATGCTGCGGACGATCTGGGCCGACCGGGCGCGGGGGCTGGGCGCGGTTCCGTCGTCGTATCGCAGGCGGGGCGCGGCGCGGCTGCCGGAGGCGCCGTCGGCGCTCGGGATCGTCTGGCATGCGATGCGCCATCTCGAGGAGCGCCGGTCGGTATTCGCGGCGGCGGAGCTTGAGGAACTGGCGCTCGGCCATGCGCCGGGGCGCCATTCCATCGGGGCGGTGCGCGCGGCGATCGACACGCTTGTCAGGGATGCGCATCTGGTCGAGGCGACCCTGAAGCGCGCGGACCGGGCCTATGTCACCGACCGGGCGCTGAAGGCGGAGCGCGCGGTCATCGCGGCGATGAAGGCCGGCAGGGGCAGGGGCGCGCCGCTCGCCCGGGAGGAAGATGTGGCGGCGCATCTGGCGGGCCGGGGCCTGACGGAAGGACAGGAGGAGGCGGTCCGGACGATCCTGCTGTCGGAGGACCGGATCGTCGGCGTGCAGGGCCGCGCGGGGACCGGCAAGACGGCGATGCTCTCGCACATGCGCGCTCTTGCCGGCGACCGGTTCGTGCTGGGCCTTGCGCCGTCGGCGGCGGCGGCGCGGGTGCTGGCGCGCGAGACGGACATGCCCGCGCGGACGCTGCAATGGTTCCTCACCCGCTGCCGGGCGGTGGAGGACCCCGGATCGGGTCCGGGGCAGGCTCCCGGATCGGAGTCCCCCGGATCGGGTCCGGGGCAGGCTGGGGCAGGCGGCCAGCCCGGCGTCATGCGGCTGAGGGAGATGCTCGCCGGCGCGGTGCTGGTGCTGGACGAGGCGTCGATGGTCTCGACCGACCGGATGAAGAGCCTGATGCGGGTTGCGGACGGTCTCGGGGTGGCGCGCCTTGCGCTTGTGGGCGACCGGAGCCAGCTGCGAGCCGTGGAGG
>JAJDVH010000181.1 GCA_022826185.1 Alphaproteobacteria bacterium | reverse complement strand
GCGCGCCTGATTGCGCGCGCGAGACGGCGCACGCACCTCGCCCGTCGGTTCCCGCCGGGGTCTTTTTCGCGGCCCCCAGCCGGTCGCTTTCTGCAGAAACGCCGAAAGGCGGCCCCGGAAGCCGCCTCTCTCTACTTTCATTCTACACCATACCGCCAAATGTCAAGCCCGTCCGGGAACAAAAAATGAAAATCGTGAGCAATTTATACCGGCGGCAATTGATTGGAACTCATGCCAACAGCCGGGGAAACCTCCTCCCCCGCGCTTGCGGGGGAGGCCGGCTCGGCTTCTGAGGCAGCCGGGGCGACGGTGGGGGGAGCTCCGTCATCGGTTCCCGGCAACGACCGCTGGCATGAGTTCCGGTTCGCTCGCGCGGGCCTGTCTCGGACCCGGCCCGTATTTCCTGCCAGGCCCGGCGTCCGCGCGGCGGCGCCGGGCCGTCAGGCGGAGTCCGCAGTCCGGAACGCCTCCCGGGCTTCGAGCCGGTCGGCATAGGCGGCAAGGTTCGGACATGCGCTGAAATCGGCGCCGAGACGGCGGGACATGATGACGGCATGGCCGGTAATCGTGTCGGCGACGGTAAAGCCGCCCGCGAGGAATTCCCGCCCCTCCATATGCGCCTCGGCGGCGCCGAGCGTCCGGTTCAGCAGCTTCAGCGAACGCGCCGCGATTTCGGCGTTCCGGCGCTCCGGCGGCAGCAGGATCGTCTCGACCACATAGTTGTTGATCGGCGGCATGATCATGCCTTCCGCATAGTTGAGCCATTGCAGATAGGTCGCGAAATTCGCCGCGTCCGGGCCGGGGGTCAGTTCCGGCGCGTATTTTGCGCCCAGATATTGCGCGATGGCGGTGCTCTCGGTGATGGTCGTGTCGCCGTCGACCAGAGTCGGCACGCGGCCGTTCGGGTTGATCCTGGTGTAGTCGGGGCCGCGCATTTCCTTCTGGCCGAGCTCGAACCGCACCAGGTCGTACGTCTTGCCGATTTCCTCCAGGAGCCAGACCGTGCGAACCGCACGCGATCGGGGGGCGAAATACACCTTCATCTCTGTTTCCTTGTCCCAGCCGGGTGACGCTGAAGCGACCGTCGGATCGACGATACGCCGCGCGAAGATACCGATTCAACCGCCTGCGGCAGTGTCGAGGCGCAAGCGTGTAGCAGGATTTACGGCGACCGGCGAGAGGCTCGCCGGGGTCACCGGACCGGACTACAGCTTGTCGGTGTATTGGGCCACGAAGTCGAAGTCGAGCAGCCGCTTGTAGGCTTCGATGAGGCGCGCCGTCACCGGGCCGGGCAGGCTGCCTTCGCCGACCCTGCGGCCGTTGACCGAGGCGACCGGCACCATGCAGAGGCTGGTCGAGGTCAGGAAGCACTCGTCGCTGGTGAACGCATCGAACAGGTCGAGATCGGTCTCGTGCACGGCTATGCCTTCTTCGCCGGCCAGATCGATCACCGTCTCCCGGCTGATTCCCGGCAGCACGAACCGGGCCCGGGGGGTATGCAACGCGCCGTCGCGCACGAAGAAGATGTTGCTGCCGAGCCCTTCGGCGAGATTGCCGTCATGGTCGAGCAGGATGGCCCAGGCCTGGGGGTCCTGCGCGCGCACCTCGCGGTCTGCGATCTGGAGATTGATGTAGTTCTGGGTCTTGGCCCGCGGGCTGACCGCGTCCGGCGGCGTGCGCCGGGTGGCCGGTATCTGCACCCGCACACCGTCGCGGTAGAGCGGCGCGCGGGCCCTGAGCGGCAGCGGCGTGCATTCGACGATGACGGTGGGCCGGGCCTCGCCGTCGCTGAGGAAGGGGTCGGCCACGCCGGGGCTGACCCGCTGGAACAGCCAGTAGTCCTCGTCGGGGGCGATCAGGTGCAGGTTGCGCTCCAGCACCTCGTGGGAGATGGACAGCATCTCCTCCCGCTTGAGGCCCGAGTCGATCTGCAGATAGCGCATCGAGCGGAAGAGCCGGTCGATATGCTCTTCCAGCCTGAACGGCTTGTGCCGGACGGTGCGCGCCGTGTCGAACACCGCCTCGCCATATTTGAACCCGCGGTCGCGGAACGAGACGAGCACCCGGCTCTCGGGCTTGATCTCGCCATTGTGGTAGGCGACCCGCTCATTGGCGTGTTGAACCATGTCATGCACCCCGGTGCTGTGAATCGAATTTCAAACCGGCAGGCATCATTCCGCGCCGGCGAGTTCGGCGACCGCAACCGCAATGACGCGCGCGCCCTCGGCTAGGTCTTCCGGCTTGGCGTTCTCCGCCTCATTGTGGCTGATCCCCTTCTCGCACGGCACGAAGACCATGGCCGAGGGGCAAAGCAGGGCCATGTTGCGCGCATCGTGGCCGGCGCCGGAATAGAGGTCCATGTGGGACGCCCCGACGACTTCGACGGCATGGCGCACGGCGTCGATGGCCGCGCCGTGGAAATCGACCGAGGACGCCGCCTGCGGCTCTTCGATATGCACGCCGCACGGGCCTGCGAGAGACTCGCAGAGCGGCAGGATGGCGTCGCCCAGCCGGGCTCTCAGCGCGTCGTCCGGATGGCGGAAGTCGATTGAGAACCGCACCCGCCCCGGCACGACCGACGGCGCGCCCGGGAACGCCTCGAAAGCGCCGATGGTAAACCGCAGCAGGTCGTCGGCGTCCTCCATCATCCGGTGCAGCGCCTGGACCATGCAAGCCGCCGCAAGAACCGCATCCTTGCGCCGCCGCCGGGGCGTCGTGCCGGCATGGGCCTCCTCGCCGGTCACCTCGACCTGGAACTTGCGCGTGCCCTGTATGCCGGTGACGACGCCGATGGTGTTGCCCGTTTCCTCCAGACGCGGCGCCTGCTCGATATGCCCTTCGATGAAAGCCCCCATCGGCGCGGCCAGCGCCCGCTCGCCGACAGGAGCGACAGGGGCGAGCAAGGGACCGAGCTTGCCCAGCTCGTCGCCAAGCCTGACGCCCGCCCTGTCGCGCACCTCCAGCATCGTGGCGAGCGTCGGCGGGTCCGCATAAACGCCCGAACCCATCACGCCCGGCACGAAGCGCCCGCCTTCCTCGTTGGTCCAGTTGACGACCTCCACCGGCGCGCGGGTGCGCACGCCCGCGCGCTCCAGCGCATACAGCGCCTCCAGCCCCGCCAGCACGCCGAAGCTGCCGTCGAAGCGGCCCCCCGTCGGTTGGGAATCGAGGTGCGAGCCGGTCGTCACCGGCGGCAGGTCCGGGTCCGTTCCCTCGCGGCGCAGGAACATGTTGCCGATAGCGTCCACCGCCAGCGAAAAGCCCGCCTCCCTGCCCCACTCCGCAAAGGTGCGGCGCGCATCGAAGTCTTCCGGCGTCAGCGCCTCGCGGCACACGCCGCCCCTGGCCGTGGCGCCGAACCGCGCCATCTCCTCGTGCATCTTCCAGAGCCCGGCCTCGTCCACGCCTGCCGCGACACGCTCCAGCACCATGACGGCCTCCTCGTTCCCGATCCAACCCCGACGCTGTAAACTCCGGCCCCATGCAGGGCAAGACCGCACTCGTCACCGGCGGCACGACAGGCATCGGTTTCGTCACCGCCCGCGCCCTCGCGGAGAAGGGCGCGGCCGTCACCATCGTCGGGCGCAACCCGCAGCGCGGCGAGCAGGCGGCGCGGGCGATCCGGGCGGCGGTTCCGGGGGCCGAAATCCGCTTCGAGCGCGCCGACCTCTCGCTGCTCGACGAGAACCGCCGGATCGCCCGCATTGTGGCCGAGTCCGCGGACCGGCTGGATGTGCTGGTCAACAATGCCGGCGCCATCTTCTCCCGGCGGCAGGTGACGGCGGACGGCCTGGAAGCCACCTTCGCGCTCAACCACATGAGCTATTTCCTGCTGACCAACCTGCTGCTGAACCGGCTGAGGGCGGCGGAGGCGGGCCGCATTGTCGTCGTCGCCTCCATTGCCCACCGGCGGGCCGAACTCGACTTCGACGACCTGCAATGCGAGCGCCGCTACAGCGCGCGCGTGTCCTACAGCCGCTCGAAGCTCGCCAATGTGATGTTCGCCTACGCGCTGGCGCGGCGGCTGGAGGGCAGCCCGGTCACGGTCAACGCGCTGCATCCGGGCGTGGTGGCCAGCCGCTTCGGCAGCAACAATGGCTGGCTGTTCCGCAATGCGGTCAAGCTGCTCTTCCGGCTCGGCGGCGCCATCGGCGTCGAGGAGGGCGCGGAACTCAACATCCGCCTCGCCTCCGACCCGGCGCTGGCGGGCGTCAGCGGGCGCTATTTTTCCGGCGGCAAGGAGGCGCGGTCCTCCGCCGCCTCGCTCTCCGTCGAGGACCAGGAACGCCTCTGGGCCGCCAGCGAAGCGATCGCCGCGAGGTAGGGCCGGCACGCCGGCATCCGTTGAATTCCGGATGCGAACGGGTTACATAAAGGCGGGCGGCAGAGGCATTTTCGCATTACCCTCATGCCTTCGGGCGAGCGCGGGATGTGTTGCGGCCCGCCTGGCGCTGTTTTGACCGGAAACCTGAGTTCGCTTCAGCGATGACTGCCGATGACAGGTATCCCGCGCGGCTGGTAACACCTCAACAGTCTATCGTGTTCCGGGCGCTGCTGACCGCGATCAAGCAAGGCTCCGAGGCTTGGGCTTCTACAGAAGAGGTTGCCAACGCCGGCGGCCTGACCTTGCGGCAGACGCGGCGCAGCCTGCGCAGGCTGCGCGCTCGCGGCAAGGTAGGAATGGTCTATCCCGCAACGAAAGGCCGGTACTGGGCGCCGAAGGACGACATCACCCGCCTGCACCTGCAAAGCCGGGCTTGGGACCGCTACGATCAATGAAGATGCGCGCTGTGCGGGTCGCAACCCCCCGCGCTCTCCCGGAGGCATGAGGCTAGTGCGAGAAATGACTCCAGCGCGCAGCACGTTTGTATCACAAATCGAGGCGCTGACGCTATCGCCCAAATGAATGCCCCGTTGCGGGGCGCATTCGGTCCGGGAGGGCCGGATTCCAAAAGTATGGAGACTATAGTCCAGCCAGCCTCTCCAACCGACGCCGGGCCGTGCGCAGATTGTGCTTGTTCGCCCTGTGCAGGCTTACCGCATAGATTTCCCAACTATTGCGCGTCGCCTTGACGACTGCGCGCCACAATCGGCCTTCCACTTCCGCAAAACCGGTAACCCACCGGTCTCCGTCCCGGAACAACTCGCCTTCATCGAGAATGCGCTGGATGTTCGCATAGTCGCCGGGGTCAATATCCGGGTGCCGTGCAGCCTGTTTGGCGGCGGTTTCGCTGGACAGCCGGACTATCCGGGACTGCGCGCCGACTGCATCGGCGATGACGGTGCGCAGCACGGCGACGGGAAAGTCGGTCCGCAACGACCCCTGCGCCGACTCCACGAGGAATTGCCGAAACGCAGGTGTCCGCCACGGCTCCCCCAGGACGGCGCGGGCGTGGACCTCGCCAGCGTCCACTGGCTACCCTTCCCGTCAGGGCAGGACGGCGAGGTCGAGCAGGGGGGCGTGCTGCTGGGCGCCATAGACATCCGCATCGCGCGGGCCGCCGGAGCCGACGGGGCGCCGGAGCGAGAACTTGACCGCCCGCGCGAAGGGATAGAAGTCGAAACCGAGCAGTTCGTTGTCGGAAACGCCGTAGAGCCCGCAGACGGCCTGCCGGTTCAGCATCCCCGCCGAGCGGACGGCCTCGAATGTCTCCTCGTCCCCGAACAGGATGTCGAAGGTCACGATGAACGGGCCGGCGTTTTTCGACCGGATGACCTCCGCGAGCTCCCCGAGCGCCTTCATTGCAGCCATTCGAGGCGTCCGAAGCTCTCGGGCTCGTCGATCTCCATGAGGTGGTAGATGTTGAACTCATAGACGGGGCCGGCCGGAATCTCCGCCGGCGAGAACGGGAAGGCGATATTGCCCGCCGTCGCCCGCCTGCCCTCGAAAGGCACATGCAGGATGGTCGAGCGCGCGAGCCCGCACACCGCCTCGGCGATCTCCGGGGTTTCGGCCACCACGTCGATCAGTATGCCGATCTCGTGCGCCGCCTGCCGGTTCGGCTCCCACGCGCCCATCACGCCGTCGAGGCCGTAGCGGTGGAAGGTGATGCTGTATTGCGAGGGGTCGATGAACCCCGCCTGGGTCTCGCGGATCTTCTCGCGGACGGCCTCCTGGATCGCGTCGATGGAACGGATGAAGGCCGGGTCGCGCGCGCCGCCGACGGTCAGCGCCCGGTGCCCCGCGAGCCGCGCCCCTTCCAGCTTGACCGTGTAGCGCTCGGCCTCGCGGAAGGCGCTGCCCGATACGCGGATGCGGCGCGGGTCGATCTGGTCGAACCGCGTCCGGCGGAGATCGACCGAGCCGCCCGGCCCGGCCAGCATCACCGGGTCCGACTTCTCGTAGAAGGTGTGCGCGGAGACCGAGGCTTCGGTGCAGGCCTTCTCCGGATGGGTCGGCTCGACGATGAAATGGTCGTCGCGCAGCCGCCCGAGGATGAGGTCGCCGCCGCCGGTCGGGCGCGCCGCGAGGCTGCCGCATTCGAGGATCTTGCCCATATGGAGCGCGAGGCCGCGGTCATGGCCCTGCATCAGCGGCAGCGCGGCGATGTTGGACACATCCCAGGCGCGGCCGACCACCAGGATATCGGGCCTGCCGGCGAGCGCCCGGAAATAGGACTCCGGCCCCACCTGCGCCACGATGTGGGCGGCGGCGTCAACATCCTCGACGGTCAGCGCCGCGCCGGTCTCGAAGGTGCGCACCCGGCCTTCTTCCACCGCCTCGCGCACCGTCTCCCGATCCAGTTCCGAGCGCAGCACGGCCACTTTCCGGTCGAGCCCCAGCTCCTCCATCACCCGGCCAAGCAGCGTGAGCAAATGGTCCACCTGCCCGTCGCCGCCCGCGCCCCCGGCGGAGCCGATGATGAGCGGCACGCCGGCATCGGCGCCCGCCTTCACCATCAGGCGGAGATCGCGCAGGATCATCGCATCGCCGACAAAGGGCTTGCCGGTTCCCAGATAGTAGGGCCCCGGATCGCTCGACCCCGCGTCGCAGGCGATCAGGTCCACGCCGGCCGCCACCGCGTCCCGGAGCGATTCCTCCCGAAACCCGTAGCCGAGCATCCCGTTGGAAACGACGACAAACTCGTCCTCGCGCTTCCGTTCGATCATAGATGTTCTCCCTACCCGCGCGCTTCGGCCCAGGCGTCGATGTCGAGTTCGCCGCGGAAATCGGCCGAAACCGCCGCTTTTTTCGGTTCGAGCGGTATGCCGGTCGCGTCGGCAACCCGGTCGATGGCGTTGAAGGTCGCGGCCACGCCCGCCGCATCGACCCAGCCGGCATCGCCGACCGCGCGGCGCAGCGCGGAAATCGCGGCGGCCATGTCGCCGTCGCCGGCAACCGCCTCGGCGAAGGCCGCCAGTTCTTCGCCGGCGGCGACCCCGCCTCCGCCGCCGCTCACGATCGCGTCCAGATCGTAGCTGTCGCCTGTTGTCCGGCCGCTCTCACGGAGCAGCAGCGCATGGCTGGTGGTTCAATAGACGCACTGGTTGAGCGCGGAAATCCTCGCCGCCAGGAACTCGATCTGCGCATGGCTGATGGCGCGGTGCTCGACATCGAACGCCCGCATCCAGCGGCTCGGCAGATATTGCGTCTCGACGAGGTCGAAGAAGGCCCGCTTGGCCTCCGGCACCAGGGTCAGCGCCATGAGGATGTAGGCCCGCGGCACACCGGAATAGATGTCGGCCTCCGCCCCGGTTTCCTCGCCATGCAGGATCAGCGGCACCCAGGCCTCTTCCATCCGCGCCGAGGCCGGGCGGTAGCCGGACGGCTCTCCGGCCTGCGGCTCCGGCAGACGGCGCGGCGCCAACCCCATCGAGCGGGCGAAGGTGTCGAGCGAGACCGTCACCGCCGTCATGCCCACCGTCTCCACATAGCGCGTGACCTCGACGCCCTCGGCCAGACGCGCCTCGAACCAGCGGCGCGTCAGGCGCGCGGGGTCGGTGACGATACGGTGGACGATCTCCACCATCGGCGGTTCGAGAACGCCCGGCCCGTCATGTTCGCCCGTCACGGCCTCCGGCGAGAGCGCTTTTTTCCGCGCGGCGCAGAGCCGGCAATCGA
Organism: Alphaproteobacteria bacterium; assembly: GCA_022826185.1. Taxonomy (GTDB): domain Bacteria; phylum Pseudomonadota; class Alphaproteobacteria; order Bin95; family Bin95; genus Bin95. The sequence continues at coordinate 15,681 of JAJDVH010000181.1, read as the reverse complement.
CCGCATGGCGGGTTTCCGCCGCAATCGCGATCCGTTCTTCGCCCGTCAGCCAGTTGCCCGGAGCGGCGATCCACGCCCAGGCGCGGGCATGAGCCGCCGGAATGTCGGCGCGGATCGGCACAGGCGCATCGGGATATCCCATCGTTCGAGCCCTCCTGTCGCCCGCCAGTCTAGCCTGTGTCCATCGCCGTTGTCGCGGACTGCGACATCTCCCCGGCCCGAATGTCCCGCCCACGCAAAAGGCCCCCGGGCGAACCGCCCGGGGGCCTCTCAGGTGGACCGCCGCAAGGGCTACGCGAGGTCGAAGCGGTCGAGGTTCATCACCTTGTTCCAGGCCGCAACGAAGTCGCTCACGAATGTCCCGCCCGCATCGTCGCAGGCATAGACCTCCGCGAGCGCCCGCAGCTGGGAGTTCGAGCCGAAGATCAGGTCGACAGCCGTCGCCGTCCACTTGACGTCCCCGGTCGCGGCATCCCGGCCGTCGAACACGCCGTTGCCCCCGGCCGCCCTTTGCCAAGCCGTGCCCATGTCGAGCAGGTTGACGAAGAAGTCGTTGCTGAGCGTCTCCGGACGATCGGTGAAGACGCCATGCCCGGCGCCGTCATGACTCGCGCCCAGAACCCGCAGACCGCCGACGAGGACCGTCATTTCCGGCGCGGTCAGGTTCAGCAGCTGGGCGCGCTCGATGAGCAGCTCTTCCGCCGGCCTGTTGTGCGAGGCGTGGATATAGTTGCGGAAACCGTCGGCGGTCGGCTCCAGGTAGGCCACCGAGTCGACCTCGGTCTGCTCCTGGCTTGCATCGGTCCGACCGGGCGCGAAGGGAACGGTCACGTCATGACCGGCCTTCCGTGCGGCCGCCTCGACGGCCGCGCAGCCGCCCAGCACGATCGTGTCCGCCAGCGAAATCCTCTTGCCGCCCGATTGCGCGGCATTGAAGTCCGCCCGGACCTTCTCCAGAGCCGGCAACGCCCTGGCCAGTTCCGCAGGCTGGTTGACCGCCCAGCCCTTCATCGGCTCAAGGCGGATACGCGCCCCGTTCGCGCCGCCGCGCATGTCCGAGCCGCGGAACGAGGACGCCGACGCCCAGGCGGTCGCCACCAGCCGGGAGATCGACAGGCCGCAATCAAGCAGCCTGCCCTTCAGTGCGGCAACGTCCTGCTCGTCGACCAGTTCATGGTCGACATCCGGAACCGGGTCCTGCCAGATGAAGGTTTCCGAGGGAACCAGCTTGCCGAGATAGCGGGACAGGGGCCCCATGTCGCGGTGGATCAGCTTGTACCATGCCTTGGCGAAGGCATCTTCGAGCTCCGCCGGGTTCTCCATAAAGCGCCGCGCGATCGGCTCGTAGATCGGGTCCATCCGGAGCGCCATGTCGGCCGTCGTCATCATCGGCGCATGCTTCTTCGACGGATCGTGGGCGTCCGGCACCGTGCCTTCCGCTTCCGGATTGCCGGGCTTCCACTGATACGCGCCGGCCGGGCTCTTCGTCAGTTCCCAGTCGTATTTGAACAGCAGTTCGAGATAGTTGTTGTCCCAGGTCGTCGGGGTTTCGGTCCACGCGCCCTCGATGCCGCTGGTGATGGAGCATTCGGCCTTGCCATTGCCGAAGCTGTTCTTCCAGCCGAGGTTCTGCTCCTCGATGCTGGCGCCCTCCGGCGCCGGGCCGACATGCGCGGGGTCGCCCGCGCCGTGGGCCTTGCCGAAGGCGTGCCCGCCGGCGACGAGTGCGACGGTTTCCTCGTCGTTCATCGCCATGCGGGCAAAGGTTTCGCGGATGTCGCGGCCGGACGCGACCGGGTCCGGGTTGCCGTTCGGCCCCTCCGGATTGACATAGATCAGGCCCATCTGGACGGCGGCCAGGGGCGTTTCGAGCTCCCGGTCGCCCGTGTAGCGCTCATCGCCGAGCCACACGGTCTCGGAACCCCAGTAGATATCCTCTTCCGGCTCCCACACATCTTCGCGGCCGCCGGCGAAACCGAGGGTCTTGAAGCCCATGGACTGCAGGGCGACATCGCCCGCGAGGATCATCAGGTCGGCCCAGGAGAGCTTCCGGCCGTATTTCTTCTTGACCGGCCAGAGCAGCCGCCGCGCCTTGTCGAGATTGCCGTTGTCGGGCCAGCTGTTCAGCGGCGCGAAACGCTGCGTCCCGGACGCCCCGCCGCCGCGGCCGTCGGCCACGCGGTAGGTGCCGGCGCTGTGCCATGTCATGCGGATGAACAGCGGGCCGTAATGGCCGAAATCCGCCGGCCACCAGTCCTGCGAATCCGTCATGACCTTGTGCAGGTCCGCGACGACGGCGTCGAGGTCGAGAGACTTGAACTCTTCCGCATAGTTGAATGACTCGCCCATGGGGTCGGACAGGGCCGAGTTCTGATGCAGCATGTTCAAATTCAGATGGTGGGGCCACCAGTGCTGGTTCGCCGTGGTGCCCGCCGCGGTATGCCTGTGGGGGCCGCCCAGTAAGGGGCATTTCCCCACATTGCTATCGGCCGCTCCGTCCATGACTTCCTCCTTTCGTCGTCTCGTCGTCCGCGCCGTTCGGTATTCTCGCAGAACTCGGAGCGGAAGATATTTCGGCATGTAAGATAAGTCAAATAAGCAATAAGCATTGTTTTCATCGTAAATTCCGATTACAAAATCATGATCGGCAACCGGGCTGTAGCGGAGGTCACGCCGCCATGAACACCCGCGATCTGGAATATCTGGTCGCCGTCGCCGAGGAGTTGCATTTCGGCCGGGCGGCGGAGCGCTGCAACGCCAGCCAACCGGCCTTGAGCGGCCAGTTGCGCAAGCTGGAGGACCGCCTCGGCGTTAAGGTGTTCGAGCGCACCAAGCGGTATGTCAGAGTGACGGCCATCGGCGACCGCATCCTGGACCGCGCGCGGGACATCCTGCGCGAGGTGGAGGAAATGGAGAAGATCGCCGCGGCCCACAGGGACCCGCTCGTCGGGACCTGCACGCTGGGCATGCCCCCGACAGTCTGCCCCTATCTGACGCCGTTGCTGCTGCCGGCGACAAAGCGCCATCTGCCGGAAGTCGGCCTGGAGCTGATCGAGGATTTCACCGACCAGCTGGAGCAGCAGCTGGCCGACGGCCGCCTCGACCTCGCCATCCTCGCCACGACCCCGACCCGCGCGAACCTCTCGGAAATCACCCTTTACGACGAGCCTTTCTGGGTGGCGGTCCCGGACGACCATCCGCTGACGCGGCAGGACGCCGTCGATATCGAGCAGATCGAGCCCGGGGAACTGCTGCTGCTGGCCGACGGTCACTGCCTGAGGGACCAGGTCGTCGAAGCGTGCAAGCTGAGCCGGTCGCGCACCCTCGATATTCCCGGGCCGAGAACGCAGAAGACGAGCCTGTCCACGATCCTGGCGCTGGTGGGCTCGGGCGGCGGCATCACGCTGGTGCCGGCCACGAGCCTGGCGGGCGGACGGGCCGCGGACGCCGGCATCGCCGTCCGCCGCGAACGGAGCGGAACCGCCGGGCGGACGGTCCGTCTGGTGCATCGGAAGGGCTATCCGCGCATGACCCTGGCCGAGAAGCTGGCGGACATCGTCGCCGGTGTCCTGCCGGACAGCGTCCACCGCACCCACAGGCCCGCGGCGGACTGAACGAGGAGCGCGGGGCGGTTATGCCGCGTCGTGGAAGATGATGCCCAGCGTGAACCGCTCGCCGGAGCGGACGCGCGACACGCCGTGGCGCATTTCCGCCCGGACGGGGCCGCGCCTGCCCGCCACCGGCCGGTCGCGCACGGAAAAGATGACCATGCCGCCCTGCGCCAGCGGCACCGCCTCGCCCATCGCCTGCATCCGCATCCGGTTCTCGACCAGCAGGAACTCGCCGCCGGTGAAGTCGGCGCCGGGTTGCGAGAGCAGGAAGGTCGCCTGGAACGGGAAGGCGAGTTCCCCGTAAAGGTCGCGGTGCAGGCGGTTGTAGCCGCCCTCCCCGTAGCGCAGCAGCAGGGGCGTCGGCTTCGTCTGTCCCGCCGCATGGCATTCGGCCCGGTAGGCGGCATGCTCCGGCGGATACCGCGCCTCCCTGCCAAGCCGGGCCATGGCTTCGTCGGCGAGCGGCGCGAGATGGCGGTAAAGGCCCTCGCGCAGCGCCCGCACCGCGTCCGGCAGCGGGTCGGCGAAATAGGCGTAGGCGCCTTCCCCGTAGCCGTGCCGCGCCATGACGATCCGCCGCCGGAACAGCCCGTCCCGCTCCCAGAAGGCCCGGAACGCCGCGCACGCCTCCGGGGACAGCACGCCCTCCGCCCGCGCATGGCCCCGCTGCAGCAGGTCCGCCCCGAGCGCCGGCCAGTCCAGCCTGCCGATTGTATCGGTCATGGATCCGGGCCTACCGCCCCGGCCGCCAACCGTCCACCCAGATTCGGACTCCCCTGGCCGATACCCGCGCTACAGCCCGGCGGGGAGCGGACGGCCGGCGGCAGCGAGCTTCACCTTCAGGCGGTCGAGCAGGCTGTCCAGTTCGGCGTGGTCCCTCGCATCCATGCGCGGGCCTGGGTCGCGGGCCCTGGCCGAGGCGATGGCGCCGCGGCGGCGCAGCACTTCCTTGCGGAGCGCCAGCCCGAAGCCGAATTGGGCCTCGTGCCTGAGAACCGGGAGATAGAGATCGAACAGGTCCTCCGCCTCTTCCGTCCTGCCGTCCTCGAACAGCTGGAAGACCTCCACCAGCATTCCGGTGAACGCGAAGCCGGTCATGATGCCGTCGGCGCCGCGCGCGAGCTCCTGCGGCACATAGAGGCCGTTATTGCCGGTCAATATGCTCACCCGCCGCACGCCTTCCGTGTCCGGCGCTTCCCTCAGCCGGGTCAACTTGCGGTGGCCGGGGCAGTCCTCATGCTTGAACATGCTGAGCTGGGGGAGCGCCCCGATCAGCCGGTTCACCACCGGGACCGACAGGAACACCGTGGTCGTCGGCGGGTAGTCCTGCAGGCAGACGGGCACGTCTTCGCCGAGCCGTTCGCCGACCGCCCGGAAATAGCCCTCGACCTGCTCGTCCGTCTTCAGGCCGGCCGCGCCGGCGACCATCACGCCGCCCGCGCCCATGTCCATCGCGCTCTTCGACAGCGCCGCCAGATTGTCCATGCCGGGATTGCTGACCCCGACGATGACCGGGACCCGCCCGTTGATCCGTTTGAGCACATGGCCCGTGAACGCGGCCTGCTCCTCCAGCGAGAGCTTCGGCGCCTCGCCCATCACGCCGAGCAAGGTAAAGCCGTGGACGCCCTCCTCCAGGTAGAACTCGACCAGCCGGTCCGCGCTTTCGAGGTCGAGCGCCCCGTCATCGGCGAACGGGGTCGCCATGATGACGAAAACGCCCCGGCTCTCCTCCGAAATCAGCCCGGTCATCGACCCTCTCCCGACGCCTCGCCGGGCGGCGGGGGAGCGGCCGTGCGCGGCTTGAATGCGCCCGGCCAGAGAACGTAGGTGTCCTGGTCGAGCGGCAGGACGAATTCGCTGTAACGGCCGGTGGTTTCGTCGAAATAGGGGGATATGCCGGCGACTTCCCACTCCGCGGCAGGGCAGTCGAGCGCCGGCGGTTCCGTGCGGCGCGTCAGCAGCGCAGGATCGATGGCCTCGTGCCCGGGGAGTTGCCCCGCTTTCTCCCAACGGGCGAGTTCCTCTCGGAACGCCTGCCGAAAGGCCTCGCATTCCTCCGGCGGCAGCCAGCTCGAACGGTTATGGAAAATGATTCGCAGCGCCCGCAGTTCTTGCGGACACCAGGGGAACGTCTCCGCGTCGCGGAAACCTTCCAGAATCGCCGGGAGCGACGAGCGAACGAATTCGAGCGCCCTTTCATGTTCCCGCTGCCGCCATTCCGGCAGATGGGGCTTGAGGAACCATTCCTGCAGGTCGAAGCGGGGGCTTGAACGCGGGAGTTCCTTCCGGCTCTCGGCAAAGAGGTCAAGCTGCCGGTTCTGCATCTTCGCCCCCATTCTCCGCAGCGTCGGAAGATTGTTTCCAGCGCGGCCCGAATGACAGGGGAGCCTCCAGGGCCGCTTCCAGCAGGGCATCCGCCTCGTCGAACAGATACAGCAACTGGCCGACCCGCGCGACAAGTTCGAGAACGCTTCGGTGCATGGTCGCATCCAGCGCCTGCCCCCGGCGCGCGCGCAGCCAGCGATCAAGCACGGGATAACCGCTGACGGCGAAATCCCAGACGCGCGCCGGAACCGATGCCACGCGCATGTCCCCGGACGCGGTCAACGCCAACGTTCCCTCATCGCCCTGCCGCGCAAAGGCCCGCCGGGTCGGCGGGACATCGAGGATGGGACCGGCAACCCGGCCCTGTATCCGCCCCAGGAAAAAGCGCTCGTCCGGATAGGCCGTGTATGTCTGGAGCCCCCTTATGCGCGCGCCCGTCTCCGCCGTTCGGCGGAACAGTCCGGTGTCTGCAGGAAACGGAATGTGCGGAAACGAGTCTTGCAGGTCCCAGGCGAAGCGCGTCGTGTAGCTGGAAGCCGACAGCAGGGCGAGCGCGCAATCGAAGACTTCCTGCGGCCCGGCGGCCATGCCCAACCCATCTTGCAACCCAGAGAGAAATTCCCGGTTAACCAGGGCGCCGCCTTGCCCTTCCCGGCGGTCCCACAGCGGAAGCACCCACCCGCCATAGCTGCCGCGAAAGGCGTGTTGGTCCGGGATTAGTCCATGGCACCAGACTGCCGGTCCGCCGCCGGTGCCGTCGCCCTTGGCGAACAGGGCCACATTGTTCCCGCCCCAAACATCCTGAAGATCGGTCTTGGGGAAATCCACGAACTCGCGTCGGTAATAGAGAAAGCGGATATCAAGAGGTCTATACGAAACCTGCCGGATGGCGGTTGCATCGAATACCGTCGCATAGGCCGGTCCCACCTTTCGGTCGCGGGTCTCCTTGAACTTTTCCGCCGCCTTGACCGGATCCAGAGCGTGCCAACGGACCAGCCTGTCCCTTAATGCGTTCGCGGTCACGGCATACGCGAACCGATCTCTGTAGGTCACGATGCCGTTGGAACGGAAACTGAAGATGCAGTCGAGGGCAGGCCAGTCCCTTCCGACGAAACAGGCGGGTGTCATCCGGTCCATGCCCGCTCCCTCAATCTGGCGATAGGCAAACCGCTGCGGGTTTGTCGCAGCAGCATTCGCCAGATTGAGTTTGTCCACGCGGGTAAACGCCTCCTCCCGCCAGACATCGGCATATTCGACCCGCGCCTCACCCGAAGCGCTGCCATTGGCTTCAGCGAGGAGGATGCAAACGCCTGTCTTGATGCTGAATACATTCTGGTCCTGGGTGACCGGTACCGGACGGACGGCGCGGGTGTTTCCCCGGAAATCGACGATGCGGATACGGTCGAAGCGTTGGCGCAGCATCTTGCGCAACCCGCCGAAGCCCCGCCCGGCGAGGAAGTTGCGGTTGGTGATGAAGGCGAGAACGCCCCGGCCCTGCGCCCCGTCCGCCTCGAACAGCCGCCAGAGCGCCCAGCGGTAGAAGGCGACATAGAGATCGGGAAACGCATTGAGCGACAGGCCGTGGCCGGCGTCCCGAACGGGCTGTTTCAGGTCCTCCCAGCGTTCGTCCATGTCGGCGCCGATCAGGTCTTTCGTCTCGCCGGCGCGCAGGCGCTTGTAAGGCGGGTTGCCCATGACGACCAGGATAGGCGCATCGCGCTTGACGGCATCGGCCTCCAGGCGTTCGGCCACCATGGGCGCGCTGAGGAACGCCAGATGCGCCTGCACGCCAGCCGCATCCGTGGGCGGGGCCAGCGTATCGGTCAGGAAAATCGGCAGCCGGGCGGCGGCGGCGCCCCGTCCGGCTGTCTCCCGCGTCATCCGGTAATGCGCGACGGCGTACGGCCCCACCAGCAGTTCGAAGCCGTGCATCCGCCGGGCGAACGCCTCCACCTCGGCCGCAACCGCCCCCTCGCCGAATCGTTCTTCGGCCCGGCGCGCGGCCTCGCCGGCGGCGGCAATCAGGAATGTGCCGGTGCCGCAGGCCGGGTCGAGCAGTTGAACCGCTTCGTCGAGCAGACCGGCGCTGCCGAACGACCCGCGCAGCGTCCGGTCCACTTCGGCGACGATCAGGCGGACGATCTCGGGCGGCGTGTAATAGACCCCGTACCGCTTGACCGCCTCCGGGTCGAAAATGCGCAGGAAATTCTCGTAGAGGTAGAGCACCGGATCCCGGCCGTTCGTCGGCGCCAGCAGGGCCGGATCGACGGCGTTCACCGCATCGACGGTCACGTCGAACGCGGCGCCGAGCATGGCGCGCACCTCGTCCAAGGTCAGCGCCCGGAGCGTGCCGCGCAGAAGCGGCCAGGACGAGTCGGGAAGCAATTCGTAAGCTTGCGCGCCGACATCCCTATTGCTGGCCTCGCGGGCAAGCAGCAAGCCGAAAACAAGGGTCTGGGCAAAGGCCGAAGAGAATCCGGCATCGGTATCCGCCGGGTCGTACCCGCCCGCCTCCGCGCGCGCGAAGAGCGTCTCATTGAAGTCCGCCCGGACCTGGGAGACGACCTCGCCCAACCCTTCGCCGCATTGCGCTGCGACCACTGACCGGACCAGCCGCGCCGCGTGGGCAAGCACGGCCGCCACTTCCTCGGCGTCCTGAGGCGCAACGGGCGCGGCCATTGCCAAGGCTCGAAGGATCGTCGCAAAACCGGATGCATCGCGACCGCGAATCAGCCGACCGGCGCGCGCCGCCGATATTCCCGGCTCCAACGCGGCCGCCGGCAGAATTTCCGCCTGGGCTTCAAGCACGTCCCGGCGATAGAGCTGGATCGAAGTGAAGTTGCAGAGCGCCCAAAGAGGCAGTTCGCAGAACCGGGCGAACTGTTCGGCATTGTGGCCCGTGAAGCGGGCCGGATCGAGCGCCAGACCGGGTTGCTTCAACTCGATAAAGGCGCGAGCCGGTTCGCCGGAACGGACCAGGGCCAAATCCGGCCGCCCCACTCCAGGCCGCCGGAATTCCGGCAGCACATTGGGCGCAATGGCGGTGACTTCCGGCAACACCGTCTCGAGAAGAGTGTGGAAACGCGGCGCAAGAAGCAATTCGAGCGCCGTGCCGTCCCCGGCCGTGCCGGGATTGGCTGCCCTGTCCCGCCGCGCCGCCGCTGCGAATTCCACAATCGCATCGTCAATTGACATGACGGCACGCTAAAGCCGTTTCGCCGCAAGAGAAAGCGCCGGGAAGACCGATAACGGCATATTGTCGCCGGTTATCCTACCCGAAATTCCGGCTTCAGCCCCGCTCCCAGACCACGGGGAACCAGTCTTCCGGCAGCGGGTCGCCCGGCTCGGCGCGGAGGCCGAGATCGGGGAAGGGCGGCGAGACGGCGTGGGGGCGTTCCAGATAGCGGGCGTCCTCGCCGACATAGCGCAGGCTGACGGCGCGGCGGCGCGTTGCCGCATGGTTGGGCGGGGCGTTGTGCAGCGTGTGGAAATCGAAGGCGACGGCGTCGCCCGGCTCCAGGTCGAAGCTGCGGATATCGGCTGCCTGCGCCGCCTCGTCGATGTCGGGGAAGGGCTCGTAGTCGCTTGTGTCGCCTTCCAGCGCCGCCATGGTCTTGAAACGGCGCGGCAGCCAGGCGGTGCGCGAGCGGTGGCTGCCGGCGAGGAAATGCGGGCAGACCTCGGCGCGGACCGGGTCGAGCGGAACCCAGAAGCTCACCGTCATCGCGCCGGACATGCAGTAATAGGGCATGTCCTGGTGCCAGGGCGTGGGCTGCGAGGTCCCCGCTTCCTTCACCAGCACATGCTCGTGGAAGAACTGCACCCGCGAAGCGCCGGTAAGCTCTGCGGCGAGGCGGCCGAGCGGCCCCTCGCGCCCCACCTCCAGATAGGCCGGGAAGCGCCGCCAGTTCACATAGTCGCCGAAATAGCTGCCCTGCCCCTCTTCGGCATGGTCGCGCCCGTAGGGCCCGGGCGACGCCATGTTGGCGGCCACCGCCCCGGCCAGCCGGTCGAGCCACCCGGCGTCGAGCACGCCGCGCACAGCGACCACGCCTTCCTCGCGAAAGACCTCCGCTTCCTTCACAGCGTCAGATGCCTGTCGAGCACATCGCGGTTCTCCCGCAGATGGTCCGGCGTGCCGGAATAGACGATCTCGCCCTTCTCCATGATATGGCACATATCGGACAACGCCAGCACAAAGCCGAGATTCTGTTCCGCCAGCACGATGGAAAGGCCGCTTTGCTTGAGCGTGCGCACGCGCTCGCGCAGCGTCTCCACGACGCGCGGGGCCAAGCCCTCCGAAGGCTCGTCGAGCAGCAGCAGGCGCGGATTGCCCATCAGCGACCGGGCGATGGTCAACATCTGCTGCTGGCCGCCGGAGAGCACGCCGCCGGCGCGCGACTGGATGTCCTTCAGGTCGGGGAAGAGGTCGAACACCTCGTCCTCGCCCCAGGCCTGCCGTCCCGGCTCCGCCGGCCGGCGCGCGATGTCGAGATTCTCCCAGACCGTGAGTTCCGGGAAGATGCGCCGGTCCTCCGGCACGAAGCCGATGCCGAGCTTGGCGACGGTATGCGGGGCGAGCCCGGCGATCTGGCGGCCCTCCCAGACCACTTCGCCCTCGGAAGGCGGCGTGAGGCCGATCAGCGAGCGCATGGTGGTGGTCTTGCCGACGCCGTTGCGCCCGATCAGCGCGATGCAGGAGCCCTGCTCGACTTCGAAGGAAACGCCGAACAGCACCCGCGACAGGCCGTAGGAGGTGTGCAGGTTCCTGGCTTCAAGCTGCGCCATTCGCCGCCTCTTCCTCGCCGAGATAGACCTGGCGCACCACCGGGTCGCTGCGCACGGCCTCCGGCGCGCCCGACGCGATGATCTCGCCGTGGTGGAGCACGGTGATCCGGTCGGCGATGCCGAACACGACCGTCATGTCGTGCTCGGTGAACAGCAGTGTGAGCCCCCTTGCGTCGGCGATCTCGCGGATCAGCCGGATCGCCTCCTCGGTCTCGCTCGGCGACATGCCGGCGGTCGGCTCGTCGAGCAGCAGCACGCGGGGGTTTTCGGCAAGCGCAATGGCCAGTTCCAGCTGCTTCTGCTTGCCGTAGGCGAGTTCGCCGGCGAGCTCGTCCGCCTCTTCGTCCAGCCCGACCAGTTCCAGCAGCTCGTTCGTCTCCGGCCCGCAAAGGCCGGCGGCGAGCCGGAAGAAGCGCAGCTCCTGGCGCTCGCGGGCGATCAGCGCGACCTGGACATTCTCGAACACCGACATGCGCGGATAGATGTTGATCCGCTGGAAGGAGCGCGCAAGGCCGAGCTTGACGATGCGGTGCGGCGGCCGGCCGGTGATGTCCTCGCCCTGGAAGGCGACGCTGCCCCGGTCCGGCAGCAAATGGCCCGTGACCAGGTTGAAGAAGGTGGTCTTGCCCGCGCCGTTCGGCCCGATGATGGCGTGCTTCTCGCCCTCCAGAAGCTCGAAGGACACATCGTCGATGGCGACGAACCCGCCGAACTGCTTGAACAGGCCCTCGATCTTCAGCATGGCCTCAGCGCCCCCGGAGGATCTGGCGGCGGACCGCCTGCGCCAGCCCCGCCAGCCCCTCCGGCAGGAACATCAGGATCGCCAGCAGGATCGTGCCCAGCACGAGCGGCCAGTATTCGGTGTATTCGTTGGTGAGTCGCTCGAGCAGGAACAGGCTGGCCGCCCCGATCGCCGGGCCGAAGAAGGAGTACATGCCGCCGAGCAGCGTCATGATGAGCACGGTCGCGCTTTCCGGCCAGAAGGCCGATTCCGTGTACATGCCGCGATGCACCATGGCGAACAGCGCGCCCGCAATGCCGGCGAATGTGCCCGCCACGACGAAGGCCCACCAGCGCATGAGCCGCGTGTTGATGCCCACGAAGCCCGCGCGGACCGGGTTCTCGCGCACCGCCAGCAGCGCGCGCCCGAAGGCGGAGTGGCAGATGACCCAGAGCACCGCCACCGCCGTGGCGATCACGACCAGCGAGAAATAGTAGAACGGCACGCGCTCGGCGATGAAGGCGGGCACGTCCACGCCGACGAAACCGTCGTCGCCGCCGGTCATCAAGCGCCATTTGAAGGCCACGCCCCACACCAGCATCGAGAAGGCGAGCGTCAGCATGGCGAAATAGATGTCGGTCAGCCGGGTGCAGAAATAGGCGACCACGGCCGAGCAGGCGAAGGAAAAGGCGACGGCGGCGGCGAACGCCGGCAGCAGCGGCCACTCATAGGTCGTGAGCAGGATCGCCATGGTGTAGCCGCCGATGGCGAAATAGGCGGCATGGCCGAAGGAGACATTGCCCGAATAGCCGATGATGACATTCAGGCTGAGCGCGAACAGCGCGTAGATCATGATCTCGTTGAAGAGGTCGATCAGGTAGTTCGACTCAAGCAGCGGCACCAGCGCCAGCAGCACGAGCACCGTGAGGCAGGCGGCCAGCACCGGGCGGGTCATGCGGCCGGTCATGTCAGGCGTTGCCTCCCTCGGGCTTGCCGAACAGGCCCCACGGCCGCACCAGCAGCACCGCCAGCAGGATCAGGAAGGGAAACACGTCCTGCCAGTTGGGCACGATCACCGAGCCGTAGTTGAAGACGAGCCCGTAGATGATCGCGCCGATGAAGCTGCCCCAGATCGAGCCGAGGCCGCCGACGATGACGATGACGAAACAGTCCACGATGATCGTCGCGTCCATGCCGGGCGTCGGCGAGTTGAAGGGCGCCGCGAGCCCGCCGCCGATGCCGGCCAGCACCGAGCCCAGGATGAAGACGCCGGTGTATATGATCGGCACATTGACGCCCAGCGCCGAGAGCATTTCGCGGTCCTGCGTCGCGGCGCGCGTGAGCCGCCCGAACCGTGTGCGTTCTGTGAACAGCCAGAGCCCGATGGCGATGGCGGGGCCGACCACGATCAGGAACAGCCGGTAGGTCGGATAGAAGGTGACGCCGAGATCGACCGCGCCCTTCATGCTCGCCGGATAGGAGACGCTGTACTGGTCGGTCCCCCAGATGATCTTGGCGACATCGGACAGGATCAGCACGACGGCGAAGGTCAGGAGCAGCTGCATCAGGTGCTCCTTGTCGTAGATATACTGGAAGAGGCCGCGCTCGATGACGACCGCCATGACCGCAAGGCCGAGGCCCGCCGCCGCGACGCCCAGCCAGAAATTGCCGGTCCATTCCTGGGCGACGGAATAAACGATATAGGCGCCGAACATGTAGAAGGCGCCATGCGCGAAATTGATGACGCGCAGCACGCCGAAGATCAGCGACAGGCCCGCGGCGATGATGAACAGGTTCATCGCCTGCGAGAAGGAATTCATGAGCTGGATGAAGGCGAAGGACGGGTTGGACAGCAAAGCCGCCAGCCCCGGATTGCCCAGGTCCTGCTGCACGAACTGGATCAGGGAGTCCACGGACGGGCTCCGTCAGCGGTGTCGGAAAGGGGGAACATGCGGCCGGCCCGCCGGCCGGCCGCAGTCCTTGAGCGCCGCTATTCCTCGATGACCGCCGGAATGAAGGTCACGGGGTCCATCACGCGGTAGTCCACGCCTTCCTTCTTGACCATCGGGCCCCAGAACTGGCCGGTGTCGGCCTGGTGGGTCTCCGGGTCGATGGTGCGCGGGCCGACCGGCGTCGAGATGCTCATGCCCTTCAGCGCGCCGGCGAGCGCGTCCGCGTCCATCGAGCCGGCCTTCTCGGCGGCGGCCGCGATGAACTTCACGCCGATATAGGCGAGCACCGGCCACATCGCGGTCTCCTTCGTGCCGGAGCGCTCCGCCAGCGCCTCCTGGAAGGCGACATGGCTCGGATCGTGATGGTGGTACCAGAGCTCGTAGGTGTTCGACCACACATTGTCCGGATAGTCGCCCTTCATCTTGCCGGCGATCTCATGGCTCGCGATCTCGCCGCCCGAGATGTATTTGATCTGGTTGAAGAGGCCGAACGGGCTGCCCTGCTGGGCGAAATTGACGAAGTGCGAGCCCCAGAGGCCGCTGGTCACGCCGTCGCAGCCCGCGCCCATGATCTGCGAGATGAAGGCGTTGTAGTCGGTCGCGCCGAGCTTGACGCGCAGGTCGAGCACCTTCTCCGCATCCGGCGCATGGCGCTTCAGCCCCTTCTCGATGCCGGCGGCGAGGTCGTGGCCATAGGCGTAGTCGAGCTGGATGTCGCAGATCTTCTTCAGGCCGAGCTTGGCGACGATCTGGCCCATCGCATCGCCCTCGAAATCGGTATGCGAGGCGGTGCGGAAGACATGGTCGTGGCGCTTCTCGGTGGTGAGCTTGATCGTCTTCGGGATCGTCGCGACATAGACGACGCCCTCCTGGCGCGCGACCTCGGAGATCGCGAGGCCGACGGCCGAGGAAAGCCCGCCGACCAGCACATTCACGCCGTCCTTGGTAATCAGCTCCTTGGCGGCGGCCGAGGCGGCGGCCGGCTTCAGCTTGGTGTCGCGGGCGAAGCTCACGATCTTCTTGCCGAGGATGCCGCCGGCGGCATTGAGCTCGTCCACGGCCATATTGTGGCCGTGCATCGCCGGCTCGCCGTAAACGGCGCCGGTTCCGGCGATCGGGTAGAGCACCCCGATCCTGATCTCGTCGGCCTGTGCGGCGCCTGCGGCCAGCACTGCCGCCGCCGCTGTCGCAGCAAGAAGCGAACGTCGCATGATTTGCACCCTCCCAGATGTGAAGTCCGGCTCCCCCGGACCATGCTTCAGCCTCGGCGACTTTACGCCCGCTTCCGAAGCGGGACAAGCAACCGCATCGGCGGGCGGCCGCCCACCGAAGCCTCGGTCTCCGTAGAACGGATCCTGCCCTAGAACCGGGCGCCGACGCGCAGTCCGAGCGTGTGTTCGACCGGCGCGCCGGAGCCTGCCCCGGACCCCGGTCCGGGGTTGGCGGGTTCGCGCCGCGCGGCCTCCACCGACAGGTCGAACGAGCCGTCGCCGGTCCCGCGCGTCAGCCGCCAGCCGAGCCGGTAGTCGCGCGCGCCGCCGTTCGACAGCCCCAGGCCCAGGTTCGGCATGCCGGTGAAGCGCCCGCCGAACAGGGGCAGGCCGTAGCCGATCTCGCCCTCCAGCCGGCTCTCGGGCTCGAAGCCGCCGTCCTCCGCGTCCGGGGCCAGGCCCTGCGCGCCGCGCGCCGACCACAGCCGCTCCACGCCGCTCGACGGCGCTCCGTATGTCGGCGCGAGGCTGAACGAAAGGCCGCGGCCGCGCACGCCGGGGTCGAGGCGCAGCGAACCCGACGCCCCCCACTCCCGGTAGTCCGAGTCCTCATGCGCAACCAGCGCGCGGACCGCCGCCTCAAGGCTGAGGCCCGTGTCCGGGTCCGCCCAGGACACCCGGCCGCCGAACTCGACGCCCGTCCCGGTCTCCGCATCGCCGCCGTCATGGCGAAGACCGAGCGACAGCGACGGCTCCAGCGCCCCGCCCTCCGCCAGCGCGAACGACCGCGACCCTTCCAGCGCCGCCCGCACCCGGCTGGCGTCGCCCGTCGCCGCCGCCAGGTTGCCGACCCCCGGCGTCGAGACCCGCGCCGATTCGCTCCGCACGAAAAACGCATCCGTCTTCAGCGCCAGCGCAAGACCGCCGTCCGGGCCGGGCCGCAACAGCTCCGCGCGCCCGCCCGCCGCCGCAAGCCGCGTCGCGATGTCCGCCGTCTGCGAGCCGCCGTCCCGCGTGAGCGACAGCGACCCGCTGCCGGAACCGACCGCGCTCCAGAACGACAGACGCTCGCC
>JAJDVH010000077.1 GCA_022826185.1 Alphaproteobacteria bacterium | reverse complement strand
GAAGACAATCCGCAACAAACGACATCTTCTCGTCCATCAGACAG
This sequence comes from Alphaproteobacteria bacterium, assembly GCA_022826185.1. GTDB lineage: Bacteria > Pseudomonadota > Alphaproteobacteria > Bin95 > Bin95 > Bin95. The sequence continues at coordinate 9,904 of JAJDVH010000077.1, read as the reverse complement.
GTCTCCTTCCAAGGCATCGGCCACCTCCTGGCCTACCCATAACCTGTCACCCATCTATCCGGTCCAATCTGTTACCTATCTATCCGGTCTGTACCCGAAAGCGGCCCCCCACCCGGCCACCCCCGCGAGCGGGGGCGGAGGCGTCGGGCGGCTCGCGGCCGGCATCGCCGCCAGTTCGGGACGGGGATCGTTCACAGTCATGCGTGCCTCCTTCCAGGCAAAGGACGGGACGAGGGGTGTCCCTGTTTTGCGCGCGTTTCGCGTGCGGGCGCGGGCGGGTGTCGGCGCCGGCGCGGTTCGCGCGCCTGATTGCGCGCGCGAGACGGCGCACGCACCTCTCGCGCTTGCTCGCGCCGGGGGTTTTTCGGCCCCCAGCCGGTCGCTTTCTGCAGAAACGCCGAAAGGCGGCCCCGGAAGCCGCCTCTCTCTACTTTCATCATACACCATACCGCCAAATGTCAAGCCCGTCCGGGAACAAAAAATGAAAATATCGGGCCATTTTCTTACAACCCGTTGAAACCGGGAAGAGATTTCCGGTTTCCATTCACGGGTACCGGACCCTTCGACGGGCCCAGGGTCGACTCAGACCAGCGGCATTGACTTCAGACTCATGGAAAGATCACGGTCCATTATCGTCACCCCGGCCCCCGAGCCGGGGTCCAACCATGGCTCTCGATGCCGCCGCCGTCGGTGGAGCGCAGGTTCAACCGCTGAAATTGGCGACAGGACCGTGGCTGGGCCCCGGCTCGGGGGCCGGGGCGACGGTGAGAGTGGCTCCACCATCGGTTCCGGTCAATGATCGTTGGCATCAGCCCGAAATGTCCGGACAGCGCGGCCCGTTGCGCGCTTGACCGGCCCGGCGTTGCGGATATCGTCGCGTTCGTGTTTCCGCCTTGAAGATTCCGGAGTATTCCCGATGACAACCAGAAACATCCTTCCCGTCGCCCTGTCGTTCTGTCTGCTGGCTTCGCCGATAGCGGCCGAGGAGCTGACGGACATGTCGGCAGGTTCCAGGATGATGAATTTCGTGACCATGGGGGAAACGCAAATTCCGCTGCCCAAGGGTGAGTGGGAGTTGAAATTGGTCGGCACGAAGCGACATCAGGAGTATGGAAAACTCGGGAGAGTATTACTAATTCAAGAAACGGATGACTCCGGGTTTCTGTTCATGGACGTCATATCAAATATCGATAGCTGCGCGCCGCTTGGATGGGCTAAACATATATGTGGACGCAAAGACACCCACCATAACGAATCGAGAGGTTCTCCCGGTCAAAAAAACGCAGAGTGCTGGAATGTAAATCATTTTTTTATTAACCCTGATGTTAAGTACAAGAAAGGATTTTGGAAAAAATACTTCAACGAAAGGAATGATATACTGAAGACCGTTTTTTCAAAAAAGAACACATTTTTGGCAAATCAATTTCGATGGTCAAATCAATGCCATTTTTCGAATGTCACCTATTACGTAAATCCGGAGAGCTTCGGATTCGAACCCGAATCGAGTTCATGGAAAGACAGCGTCTGGCATCGTAGCGTGGTCGGGGAGGACCCGCGCCGCAAGGATCTGGTGGAGGCCGTAACGGACATCGGAAGAGAGCTGAAGAACGCGGTCGAGCGCGGCTTCGAAGGGGAGCTGTACAGCTGGACTTCGGACATCGGCCTGAAATTCGAATAGCGCCTTCCGGACCGCGCCCGGGACTCCGGGACGGTCCAGCCTTGCCCGCGAGGCCGGGTGGAGACCTTGCCCGTCCGGGGTGATGACTTCGGGCCTGGGCCCGAACACGGTTCCACCAGAACGGGTCGCGCTCCAAATCGGCGCCCTGAGCCGGCTCAAGCCCGCCGTTTCGTCTTTCCGTGGACATGCGGCGGCGGCGGTTCAGCGGGGCCGCCGGGGCGGACCGGGCGGGGGGCGAAGCGGCCGAGGGTCAGCGCGCGGTCATACATCACGATGGCGCCCGCCATGGCGACATTGACGCAGAACGCCGTCGGGATGCGGACGACATGGGCGCAGCGCTCCAGCACCGGGGCGGACAGCGAATCGCGCTCGGGGCCCAGTATGTAGGCCGCGCGCGCCGGGTGGCGGAAGCTCGGCAGGTCCACCGCCTCGTCGAGCAGCTCCACGCCGACCAGCGCGCAGCCGCGCGGCAGCACCATGGCCCCGGCGTCGGGAAAGGCGTAGAGCGGCACCCGGCCGGGCGCACGGGACGTATCGCCGCCGCCCCGACCGGCGCGTTCCGCGTAGCTGGCCCCGACCGTGAAGAGGAAACTCGCGCCGAAGGCCTGCGCCGAGCGGAACAGGTTGCCGGCGTTGAGCGGCTTGCTCAGCCCCTCGACGCCGATGCCGAAATAGCCTTTCATGACGGCGCCGATTCTGGACTTGGGAGGCGGGGCTGTCCATGCGCGCGGTGGTCGTTGACGACTGGAAACCGTTCGACGAACTTGAAATCCGGGAGACGCCGCCGCCGGCGCTCGGACCCCGCCATGTGCGCATAAGCGGCCGCGCCTGCGGCATCTCCTTCGCCACCTCGCTGGTGGTCGAGGGCCGCTACCAGCGCAAGCCGCCGCGCCCCTTCGTGCCCGGCACCGAATATGCGGGCGTGGTGACCGAGGTCGGCGCGGAGGTCACGCGCTTCCGGCCGGGCGACCGGGTGCTGGCGGTGCTCGACTGGGGCGGCCTCGCGGAGGAAGCCGCCGCGCTGGAGGTCAACACTTTCGCCATTCCCGACAGCATGGCGTTCCGCCACGCCATCGCCTTCACCAACTCCTACCACACCTCCTACGCCGCGCTCTGCTGGCCGAACATGCTGCGGCTGGCCGCCGGCGAAACCCTGCTGGTGCACGGCGCGGCGGGCGGGGTCGGCATCGCCGCCGTCGAGATCGGCAGGATCCTGGGGGCGCGGGTCATCGCCACGGCCGGCTCGGCGGAGAAGCTGGCGGCCGCGCGCGAGCACGGCGCGGACCACGCGATCAACTACCGCGAGGCCGATTTCCGCGAGGAGGTTCTGGCGATCACGGGCGGGCGCGGGGCGGATGTCATCTACGACCCGGTCGGCGGCGAGGTGTTCGGGCAGTCGCTGCGCTGCATCGCCTTCGAGGGGCGCATCATGCCGGTCGGCTTCGCCGGCGGCGCGATCCAGCAGATCCCGGCCAACATCCTGCTGGTGAAGACCGTCACGGTGGTCGGCATGAATTTCGGCACCTATGTCGGCTGGAGCCCGAACGACATCCGCTACGAGGTCGAGGATCGGATGCGGGCCGGCATGGCGCAGCTTTTCGCCTGGTTCGAGGAGGGGCGCCTCAAGCCGCGCGTCGACATGACCTTTCCTCTGGAGGGCTTCAGGGACGCGATGGCGGCCGTTCTCTCGCGCCGCGCGATCGGCCGGGTCGCCATCGTCATGGAGGGGTAGCGGCGATGCGGCGGGCCATCGTTCCGATCGCCGTTCTGGCGTCCGTTCTCGCCGCCTGCTCCGGGGTGGACCGCCCCGGCGTGCCGGCGACCGGCGCGGAAAGGCAGGAGGCGCGCCGCCTGATGGAGGCGAGCGCCATTCCGCGGCAGAGGCGGCTCGACGAAGCGGCCCAGCATGCCTCGCTCGCGCGGGTCGTGCGGCATATCCGGCCGGCCGCGCACCGGGTCTGCGTGCGGATGAAGGGCGCGAATTGCGGCGCCATCCTCTCCCGCAGCCCCGTCCGCTCGCACGACCGCGAAATCAACGCCCATGTCGATGGCAGCCACCGGGTGACGATGAATGCGGGCCTGCTGCACGCCTCCGGGTCGGACGAGGAAATCGCCGCGGTGCTGGCGCACGAATACGGCCATGTCATCGCGGACCATGTGGACAAGCGCATGGGGGATGCCGGCGTGGGCGCGCTCGGCGGGCTTCTCGCGGGCACGCTTGTCGGGGCCGTGATCTGCGACCGCTCCGACAGCGACTGCATGGGGGACATGGCGCATACCGGCGGCTCGATGGGCCTCGGAATCGGCGCGCTGGCCTATTCCCAGCAGCACGAACTGGAGGCGGACTACTATTCGGCGCTCATCCTGGCGGAAGCGGGCGTGCCCCTCGATGCCGGCGAAAGGATGCTGACGCGGCTGGCGCGCACCGCCGGGGGCCGGCCGGGCGGCTACGGGCAACTCGGGGTGGCGATGGCGCGCACGCATCCGGCCAATGACGAGCGCATCGCGCGCTGGATCGCAAACCGGCGCGCGCTCGAACACGCGCTCGCGACCGGGTTGACCACCGATGCCGGGCTCGCTTCGGAAGCGCGGCGCCGGGTGCTCGAAACGGGTTTGGGAGAGACGCGCTGGGCCAATCCCCGCACCGGGCACAGCGGCACCATAACCGCGAAGAAGCGGTGGCGTTCCGCCGCCGGCGAAGCCTGCGTCAGCTATGGCTGGAAAAGCTGGCAGGCGGCGGGCCGCGCGGAAACAGAGGGCGTGGAAACGGCATGCAGAAGTCCCGGCGGACCGTGGCGGGTCCGGTAGCGGCCGCAGGCGGGGCCGGCGCCCGGGCCGGCGACCCCCGGCTGGCGGCGCGGCTTCGCGCGGAGATCGAGGGCGAGGTGCTGTTCGACCCGTTCGAGCGCGGGCGCTATGCCACCGACGCCTCCATCTACCAGATCGAGCCGATAGGCGTGGTCCGGCCGCGCTCGACCGCCGATGTCGAGGCGGCGCTGGCGGTCGCGCGCGAGGAGGGCGTGCCGGTGCTGGCGCGCGGCGGCGGCACCTCGCAGGCGGGCCAGACCGTCGGTGAGGCGCTGGTGGTGGACTGCTCCGCGCATCTGGACCGCATTCTCGCAATCGATGCCGAGGGGCGCCGGGCGCGGGTCGAGCCGGGCGTCGTGCTCGGGCGGCTGAATGCAAGGCTCCGCCGCGACGGCCTCATGTTCCCGGTCGATATCTCCACCGCCAGCCGGGCCACGCTCGGCGGCATGGCGGCGAACAATTCCTGCGGCTCGCGCTCGATCCGCTACGGCAACATGGTCCACAACACCCACGCCGTCGAGGCGATCCTGGCCGACGGCAGCCGCCACCGCTTCGCCAATGTGCCGGGCAATCTCGGCGCCGGGGGGGGCACGCCCGGCTATATCGACCTCGTGCGCCGGGTGCGCGCCATCGCCGAGCGCGAGCGCGACGCCATCGCGCGCGGCTTCCCGGACGTGCTGCGCAAGGTCGGCGGCTACAATCTCGAGAGCGTCGACGCCGCCGGGCACAATATGGCGCACCTGCTCGTCGGCTCGGAGGGCACGCTCGGCTTCTTCACCGCGATCGAGGTCGATCTCCAGCCGGTGCCGCCGCACAGGGTGCTGGGCGTCTGCCACTTCCCGCGCTTCCGCGACGCGATGGACGCGGTGCCCCGGCTGGTAGCGCTCGGCCCCGATGCGGTCGAGCTGGTGGACCGCACCATCATCGAGCTCGGGCGCGGCATCCAGATGTTCCGGGAAACCGTCCACGAGGTCGTGCAGGGGCGGCCGGACGCGCTGCTGCTGGTCGAATTCGCGGGCGAGGACAGCGCGGCGCTGCTCGCCCGGCTGGAGGCGCTCGAAGACGCGATGAGCGATCTCGGCCACCCGGGCGCCGTCGTCCGGGCCGTCGATCCGGCGCTCCAGGCCCGCATCTGGGGCGTGCGCGAGGCGGGGCTCAATATCGTCATGTCGATGAAGACCGAGGGCAAGCCGGTCTCCTTCATCGAGGACTGCGCCGTCCCGCTGGAGGACCTGGGCGACTTCACCGACCGGCTGACCCGCGTCTTCGAGAAGCACGGCACGACCGGCACCTGGTACGCCCATGCCTCGGTCGGCCTGCTGCATGTGCGCCCGGTACTGAACCTGAAGCAGCCGCAGGGCGCGGCGGCCATGCGCGCCATCGCCGAGGAAGCCTTCGCCATGGTGCGCGAATACAAGGGCAGCCATTCCGGCGAGCATGGCGACGGCATCGTCCGCTCGGAGTTCCACGAGCGCATGTTCGGGCCTTCGCTCGTGCGCGCCTTCGAGGAGGTGAAGGACGCCTTCGACCCCGGGGGCCTCTTCAATCCCGGCAAGATCGTCCGCCCGCCCCGGATGGACGACCGCTCGCTCTTCCGCTTCAAGCCGGGCTATGCGGCGGCCCCGCTCGCGCCGGCGCTCGACTGGTCGGACTGGCCGGGCGGCTTCCTCGGCGCGGCCGAGATGTGCAACAACAACGGCGCGTGCCGCAAGGCCGACCCCGGCGTGATGTGCCCCTCCTTCCGGGCGACCGGGCGGGAGCGGGACCTGACGCGCGGGCGCGCCAACACGCTGCGGCTGGCGCTCTCCGGCCAGCTTGGGCCCGATGCGCTCACCTCCGACGACATGGCCCGCACCATGGAGCTCTGCGTCGGCTGCAAGGGCTGCCGGCGCGAATGCCCGACCGGGGTGGACATGGCGCGGATGAAGGTCGAGTTCCTGCACCAGTACAAGGCCCGGCGCGGCCTGACGCTCCGCGACCGGCTGGTGTCCTCCCTGCCGCATTACGCGCCCCGGCTGGCGCCGCTCGCCCCGCTGCTCAACGCCGCCGAGCGGGCCCGGCCGCTGCGCGCGCTGCGCGAGCGCGCGACGGGCTTCTCCCGGCACCGGCGGCTGCCGGCCTGGCGGCGGGACCGCTTCGACCCGGCCGATGGCGGGGAGCCGGCGAACGGGCAGCCGGAGGTTCTGCTGTTCGCCGACTGCTTCAACACCGCTTTCGAGCCGGAGAACGCGCGCGCGGCGGTGGCCGTGCTGGAGGCCGCGGGCTTCCGCGTGCGCCATCCGCGCGGGGCCGGCGGCGTGCGGCCCCCCTGTTGCGGGCGCAGCTGGCTGGCGGCCGGGCGGATCGACCGGGCGCGGGCCGAGATGCGCCGCTCCGTCGCCATGCTGCTGCCCCATGCCGAGGCCGGCGCGCCCATAGTCGGGCTGGAGCCGTCCTGCCTGTTCACCTTCCGCGACGAGCTGCAGGCCGTGCTGCCGGGGCCGGAGAGCGCCCGCATCGGGGAAAGCGCCGTCATGCTGGAGAGCCTGGTTTCGGAAGGCGAGGCGGCGGAGCGGCTGGCGGAACGGCTCGGCGCTCTGCCCGAAGGCCGCGCGCTCGTCCACGCCCATTGCCACCGCAAGAGCTTCGACGGGCCGGATGCCGTGCTGGCCGCGCTCGCGCTGGTGCCGGGGCTGGAGCCGGAGCTTGTCGAGAGTTCCTGCTGCGGCATGGCCGGCAGCTTCGGCTACGAGGCCGAGCATTACCAGGTTTCGATGAAGATGGCCGAGGCGGCGCTGCTGCCGGCCGTGCGGGCCGGGGGGCGGGACACGCTCATCGCCGCCGACGGCACAAGCTGCCGCCACCAGATCGCCGACGGCGCCGGCAGACAAGCCGAACATCCCGCGCGCATTCTCGAAAGGGCGCTTGCATGACCGCTATCCACGTCTGGGGCATCGTCTCCACCCGGGCGCTCCGCGTCCACTGGACCCTGCAGGAGCTCGGCCTGACCTACGGGACGACGCCGATCCGCACGCGCACGCCGGAGCAGACGGCGCCCGCCTACCGCGCCGTCAATCCGCTGCACAAGATCCCGACGATGGAGATCGACGGCGTGCGCTACACCGAGTCCGGCGCCATCGCGCTGGAGCTTGCGGCGCGCTTCCGCGACCGGGTGGACCTCTGGCCGGAGGCGGAGCGCGCCCGGGTGCTGGAATGGTGCTTCTACGTGGCGATGGAGTTGGACGCGACCTCGCTCTACGTCATCCGCCGCCACGGCGACCTCTCGGAAATCTACGGCGAGGCGCCGGTCGCGGTGTCGGGCGCGCGCGAATACTGGCTGAAGCAGGCGGCCAAGGCCGAGGCGGCGCTGGCCGACGGCCGGCCGTGGCTGCTGGGCGAGACCTTCTCGGTCGCCGACATCATGCTGGGCTCCTGCCTCGGCTGGGCCGGCCGCCGCGACGTCGCCGTGCCGCAGGTCCTCCGGGACTACGACGCCCGCCTCCACGCCCGCCCCGGCCGCCAGCGCGCCGAGGAAGCCAATGAAGGCCGGATGGATACGATGGCGGGCGGGGGATAAAGGCTATTGATGCAACGGCAGAATCGGGCTTTCATGTTTCTGCATTTGTTCGCAACGCAGTCGGACTCCCGACGAAAGAGCGGCCGGGCGTAATGGCAAACCGGGAGACCATGCTGTTGCCTCTTGACGACCCGCAAAGCGATGCGAAGGCGGGCAACGGCGCCCGGTCGGATTTTCGCGATCTGGCTTTTTCCTCGAACCGCGGCGAGCCCGTTCACCGGTGGGTTCCGTGGATTGCGGGTTATTCCCGCCAGTTCGTGGCCAGCGCCATCGACATGCATATGGACGGTCCCGGCGCGGTGCTCGATCCCTTCGCCGGTGTCGGGACGACGCTTGTCGAAGCCGACCGGAAGGGACACGAATCGGTCGGCTTCGAGATCAACCCCTATGCGGCGTTCGCCGCACGCACGAAACTTGCCGCCCATCTCGTCGATACCGAACGCCTGCGCGACGCCATCGACGCCTTCGAGCGCTTCGCCGAAGATGCCGAACGGCGCGGCCGGGAGCCTCGTGCGACGCCTCCGGCCGGCTTCAGCACAAGGGCCGCGTTCTATAGTCCTGACGTTCAATGGAAGGTATTGACCGCGCACGACTTTATTGCGGAGCTTTCCGACTATCTGGTGGCCGACTTCTTCCGTCTCGCGTTCGCATCGACGATGGTGACTTATTCGAATTATTCCTACGAACCCAGCCTTGGGCGCAAGGCAACGGCCGGCCGGCCTGATGTCGATGACTATCCCGTATTCGCGGAATTAGCTGAAAAGCTGACCGAGATGGCCGCCGATGCGGACTTTTGGAAGAAAAACCGAAGCAATCGACAAGAAAGGCGCAGTAAAATATATGGCGTTTCCTTTTTCGAATTCTATAAGGAAGTGGAGCAGGGAAGCGTAGATTTACTGATTACCTCACCGCCTTATCTGAATAATTATCACTACAACCGCAATACGCGGCCTCATCTCTACTGGTTGGGGTTTTGCAATTCTCCCAAGGATTTCAAGAAACTGGAACAAAGGAATTTCGGGACCTACTGGCAAACGGCCAGGGATATGGACCCCGTGTCTCTCGATCCCGCGATTGCAAATGCTGAAATCAACTCGCTGATATACGACCTGCGCGCTGTAAATCCCGAAAAAAGAATATATGGCGGTCAGGGCTGGGCCAACTATGCCGCGCTGTATTTCAATGATTGTCTGCGCTTTGCCGAAGGCATGAAATGGTGCCTCCGCTCCGGCGCCACTGCCCTGATCGTTATCGGCAACAGCATCCTGCAGGGGATACCGGTGCCGACCGACCGCTTCCTCGCGGAAATCGCCGAGCGCGCCGGCATGGAGGCTGTCGACATACACACACCGCGCGATGCCCGCGTCGGCAACAGCATCGTCAATTCCAGCGTCCGGGTCGGCAAAGCCAATGGCAGCCGCCTTTACGAGTCGGTAGTCGAGTTGCGGCGGCCGTGAGCGTCCAGCTTTATGACCCTCTGACTTACGAAAACCTTATGGCCGGTCTCGCGCTGCATTTCGGCGAGCAGTCCAAAGTCCCTCTGGACGGCACCGATGACGTTGCGGGCCAGGGAATTTACGCCTTATTCTACGCTGGCCCGTTCGATGCCTATCGCCCGATTTCCGGAACCGACGACCCCATCTATGTCGGCAAGGCCGTTCCGCCCGGATCGCGGCGAGGGGGGGATGTCGATGTCACCAAGCCGGTCTTGCGTCAGAGGCTTAGCCCGGATTTCTCACCGCGAGCGTCGTCCGGCCAAGTTTAGCAATCGGCTGGGTGTTGGCGGTGGCGGGTTTTGTATTTCGGTTTGAGGGCGCAGGGGTATGGGTTGCGCCTGAGGCGCGGTTCCTGCCGGGGGATGT
>JAJDVH010000040.1 GCA_022826185.1 Alphaproteobacteria bacterium | reverse complement strand
GAAGACAATCCGCAACAAACGACATCTTCTCGTCCATCAGACAGGTCTCCTTCCAAGGCATCGGCCACCTCCTGGCCTACCCATAACCTGTCACCCATCTATCCGGTCCAATCTGTTACCTATCTATCCGGTCTGTACCCGCCGAGAGGCCCTCCCCCGACCCCTCCCGCCGAGCGGGAGGGGAGAAAAGCCGAACGCTGTCAACATGAGTCCTGAATCGCGACCGCTGGTATCATACCAACGGCATGGACTTCAGGCTCATGTCTTCTTCTCGTCATGCCCGGAACAAGTCCGGGCATGACGGAGGGGGCGCACTCAGGCACGGTGGAAAGCGACGCGGCCCGGATGCCGCCCGGCGCGCAGATTGGACGCCGCTCAGCCTTGCGACATGTTGATTCGCCGCGATTCCAGGGAGTCAGTCAATGGCGCCGAACAACACGTATGGCGCAGCCTCCCGATCGGGTACGCTTGGCCGCCCGCAAACGAGGAGCACCGACATGCCCATCGGCACCCGCTACGTCTTCATCGCAAGCATGGATGTGGACCCGGAGAAGGAGGATCTGTTCAACGAAGTCTACGACACCGAGCACGTGCCCTGCCTGCTGGAGGTGCCGGGTGTGATAGCGGTCACGCGCCTGAAGGCGCAGGACTTCGAGGTGTCGATGGGCGGCGAGCTGAAATCCGTGGCGCGCGGCGAGACCCCGACGTGGCACGCCATCTACGAGATCGAAAGCCCCGACGTCATGAAGAGCGCGGCGTGGGCGGAGGCCGTCGAGCGCGGGCGCTGGCCCGGCGAGGTGCGCCCGCACACCCGCAACCGGCGCCATTCACTCCAGCAGGTGATGGGGGCGTAGCAGCCCGTGTACCGGATCCTCGAAGGGCTGCGGATCGTCGAGGCGTCCGCGCTGGTCGCAGCGGAGCAACGTGGCGATGGCGCGGATCGCCGGGCCAGCGCCCGCGCTGGACGGCCTTCGACTGCGCCGTGAACAGCGCAGCCGGATTCGGGGTCCGTCGGATCGGCCACGCCAACGAACGGCATGATCCTTCTTTCCTCCGGCTTTTCCGCGGCCTGCCCCGCGGGTCGGGGACCGGTTGCGGGACATTGACCAGCAGGCCGTTCTCGATCAAGGAGCCGGGCTCGGGGCCGGGGTGACGAAAGGGGCCGTGATCTTCTCATGAGTCTGAACCGGCCTTCCCGTCAGCCGGGCTGCCCCCAACCCGTTCGATTGCTGCCATAATGGCCGCGACGGGACGGGAGGGAGACCCATGGGCGTGCTCGACGGCAGGGTGATTCTGATTACGGGGGCGGCCTCCGGCATCGGCCGGATAATCTGAGATATAGAATCGACAACCATGACACTTCGGACACAACGTCTCCGGGACCCCGTCCACGGTCTGATCGTCTTCGAGAAGGAGGACGCTCTGGCCCAACTGGCCTGGAAACTCATCAATACGCCGGAGTTCCAGAGACTTAGGCGAATCAAGCAGCTTGGAGTTTCGGAGTTCGTCTTCCCGAGTGCGGTCCACAGCCGTTTCGCCCACTCCATCGGTGTGTTCCATACCGCGCGGGAGCTGGTGCGGATCATTGAGCGCGAGTCCGACGGTAGCCGACCATTCGACCAAGACCGCGCCGATGTGGCGACCATCGCCGCCCTGTTGCACGACATGGGTCATGGTCCCTTCAGCCATACTTTCGAAGGCGTTCAGATGTCGCGCGGGGTCAGAAAGCAACACGAAAAGTGGACCGCCGATATCATCCGCAGCGGCGATGGGGCCATTCGCCCGCTGCTTGAGGCCCGTCGTTCCGGCTTAACCGAAGAGGTGGCAACGCTTGTCGCGGCGGAAGACCCCACCGATATCTATCATGCTGTGGTGTCGAGTTCTTTCGATGCGGATCGCCTCGACTACCTCCGGCGCGACCGCTTGATGACGGGAACCGGCGCGGGCGCCATCGATTTCGACTGGCTGATGGAGCATGTCCGCGTTGCCGACATCGTGATCGACGCTCCGGACAGCGTCGCAGGCGAGGATGCCTCCACGGTAGCGGCCTTCTGTCTGGACCCGAAGGCGCGTCCCGCCGCCGAGCAATTCCTGCTGTCGCGCTACACCCTCCACGAGCAGGTCTATCTGCACAAGACAACACGCTGCATAGAAACAATGATCGGCGAATTGTTGAGGCGGCTCGCGACAGTCGCGGAGGAGCCGGATACGGCGCCGACTCGGACAGGCCTACAGCCGGACCATGTCCTGTTGCGCTTCTTCGCCCCGGACGGCGATACACTCGACAACTACCTGGCGCTCGACGACCTGGCGATCACCGGCTCGCTTGAGAAAATGCAGCAAGGCGACGATCCCGTGATCGCGGACCTTGCGGGGCGGCTTCGGGAACGGCGGCTATACAAGACGCGTAACTGCCCAGGATGGTTCCCGTGGCGTTAGGGATGTCCGGGTTCCGTTCAGGCGTATTTGATGCCGTCGATGAAGCTTTCGGAGGATCCGGTCAGGGTATCGAGGACATCGCGACCCTGCTTTTGGGCCGTGGCGATG
>JAJDVH010000184.1 GCA_022826185.1 Alphaproteobacteria bacterium | reverse complement strand
CAACTGCGCCGCATCGAAATCCTCCCTCAAGGGGATCCCTGCCCTCATACCGACCCTCCAATCGCTCGAGCGGCATTGAGTCAGAAGTCGCCCTCCCTGGGAATCCCCTCAATGAGTCTCAACCCTCAACCGCTGGTATTATTGGCCGACCCCGGCGCGGTCCGGCTGTACGCCTCGAACCAGCCGAGCGCCATGCTGCGGGTGATGCGGTCGAGACGCCGGGCGCCGAAGGCCGGGAGCAGATGGCGGTTCAGCCTGCCGCGAACCCTCTGTTGTGTGGAGGGCTTGCAACGCTCGAACCGCTCCGCCTTCCATCGGCCCGCGACGAAATCCCGGAAGAGCGGCGCCCTTTCGCGACAAGCCGCGTCCGCGCCGGTGGCCCCGGTCGTGGCCTCCATGCAGGCGCGGCGCACGTCATCGACCTTGCGCAGCGCCGCCGGGCCGAAGGACATCTTCTTCACGCCGCCGTCGGTCTTGCGATGGTAGATGAAGGTCCGGCTGCCGGAGGGGCGAACCCGCACACCGAGCCCGGCAATGCCAGTATCCCAGAGCGTATATTCGCGCGCCTTCGGCCTCAGCCTCGCAATGCCGGCGTCGGTCAGCCTTTTCCGCCTCGGCATCTATTGGCCCTCCCCGAGAATGCAGGCAAGGGCGTCTGTGGCCTCCCGGGCCGAATGGTCGGAGAGATGGGCGTATTTCAGCGTCGTCTGCGCGTCGTTGTGCCCGAGCAGCCGCGCCACCGTCGTGACGGTCTCGCCCTGCATGATGGCGATGCTGGCATATGTATGACGGCAGTCGTGAAGCCGGACATCGCCGATCTCGGCCTCCTCCCGGATCCGGTGCCAGAACCTCTCGAAGACGGTCGCGGAGACGGGCCCCTGCCGGTGCGGCGAGGGGAAGACCCATTTGCCCTCGCGCGGGAGGCCGTCCAGCACGGCGCGGGCGGGCGAGGACAGCCAGACCGTCCGGGGACCCGTCTTGCCGTCGCGCAGGAACAGGCGTCCCTCCCGGTAATCCGCCCATTGCAGCGTTGCGATCTCGCTCCTGCGGCAGCCGGTCAGCAGCAACAGGCGCACGAATGCCGCATGACAGGGGCGCCGGTCCTCGTGGCTTTCGAGCACGCGCGCAACACGGCGAAGCTCCGGCTCCGACAGGAAGCGCTCCCGTCCCTTGCGACGGTAGCGCCGGATGCCGACGCAGGGATTGCTGCCCTCCGGGCGGTAGCCGTAAATCTCGGCCTGGCGCATGATGACGGAGAGGATCGGTGCGGACCGGTCGGCGGCCACGGGAGTGGCATGAAGCGAGGCGAACCAGTTCTGCACGTCCTTGCTGGCGATGTCGGCGATATTCATGCCGGCGAACCGGGGCAGGATTGTGCTGCGGAGATAGTTCCGGTTGACCTTCAGGGTCCCGGGCTTCCAGTGCCGCCCGTAGCGGGAGAACACTTCCTCCGCCACGGCCTCGAAGAGCTTCTCTTCCGGGAGCGCGGGCGCTTCGTCGTGCCGGATGGCGGCAAGCAGGTCCGTGGCGCGCCTTCGGGCTTCGTCGAGGCCGATGGCGTCGGCGTCGCCCACGGTCTTCCAGAGGCGCCGGCCCTCATGCTGGCTGTGGATGAAGAAGCGTTTCCTGCCCGAAGGCAGGACGCGAACGCCGAAGCCTTTCAGGTCCTCGTCGCGGACATCGTAAGGCGCCTTGCGGGGTTCGAGGGCCTCGATGCGGCTCTCGCTGAGACGGGTATTGGGCATGGATATTCCTCCTGCGTCCACTTGCAGGCGGGGGATTTTGCGGTTGCAGTTGCACCCCCGACCCGCTGTTGCACGAGGAAAAACAGTCGCTTTATCAACCCTTTAGCATCGCAGATGCGTCTGCCCGGTGTTCCGGCTGGCGGGGGCGGAGCGCGACGTCGTGTTCACCGGCGACGCCGCCAAGAACCGCGCGGAGCTCGTCTCCGGAGATGTGGACATGACCTACAACGCCGCCGTCTCGCGCGCCTCCATCGGGATGATCCGCGGCCTCTGGCGCGCGCGGCCCGGCACGGTGCTGATTCCGGGCCACGACCTGCCGATGATGCTGGGCGCGGACGGCAGGCCCCTTTATCTCGGCCGCCGGGAGGCCGCCATCGACGCCTGGTTCGGCGACGGCATGGCCGAGGTCACCCGTTTCCAACTGACCCTGGAGGGGCGCGCATGACCCCGCTTCACCCCGAATTCGGCGTGCGGCTCGAAAGCCGGCCCATCGGCAGCCTCGACATGGAGGCGGTGCGGGCGGCCATCGACCGCTATTCCTTCGTGCATGTGCCGGGCGCGGCGGAGGGCGACGAGGCGCATCTCGCCTTCACCCGCAGCCTCGGCGAGCCGGAGGCGAACCATGTCGCGCTCGGCCGGGAGGGGCGGATCGAGCATTTCGGCACCATCGGCAATGTGCTCGATGACGGGACCGTGGCAGGCAACAGCCACAAGCGCACGATCTTCCAGACCGGCAACAATATGTGGCACTCGGACTCCTCCTTCCGCGCCGTGCCGTCCTTCGTCTCGATCATGTGCGCCTACGAGACGCCGGAGGAGGGCGGGGAGACGCTGTTCGTCAGCCAGCGCGCGGCCTGGGACCGGCTGGAGGAGGACGAACGGGAGCGGCTTCGTCCGCTGGTCTGCATCCACGACTATGTGTTCTCGCGCTCCAAGGTGGCGCCCGACGCGGTGACGCCCTCCCATGCCGCCTCGCTGCCGCCCGTGCGCCAGCGGCTGGTGCGCCGCAATCCGGCGAACGGGGCGGAGAACCTCTATGTCGGCTCGCATGCCCGCGAGATCGAGGGCTGGGCGTTCGACGACAGCCGGGGGCTGCTGGACGGGCTGGTGGAGGAGATGACGGCGGAAGAGCATGTGCTGAACCACCGCTGGCAGCCCGGCGACCTCGTGATCTGGGACAATCGCTGCCTGCTGCACCGGGGCGCGGGCTATGACGCCGACCGCTTCCGCCGCCGCATGCGCCAGACCCGCGTCACCGGCGCCGGCCCGACGCTGGAGGAATAGCCCTCCCTACCGCGCTCCGTTCCGGTCCCGTCCGGCTTTCGCGAGCCTCCTGGCGACCTGCCGCTTCTCCCAGCCGTCGCCGAACAGGTTGACGATCTCGAAGACGCCCAGGCCGTGGACGGCGAGCCCGACGCCCCAGCCGAACGCGGCCCAGAGGAACCAGAGATAGTCCGGGCTGGTGAAGAGGTTGACGGCGGCCAGGCCCGTTATGACGACGGCATACTGGATGGCGTGAATGTAGAAGGACCTGATGTCCCGGACATATTCCATGGCCTTCTGTTCGTTTTCGGAGAGGTCCGGGAGGGGGGTGTCGGCGGCGCTTGTCATGTCTTGCCCGTTCCTGAGTGCGGAGAAGTCGGTTTCCAGAACGGCAGCGAGGCATTTGAGCGTCTCGGCGCTCGCATTCGCGCCCCGCTCGATACGCTGCAGGGTGCGCACGCTGACGCCCGCCATCGACGCCAGCTGCTCCTGGGAGAGCCCCCGTTCGATGCGCAGCTTGCGGACGATCATGGCGGCCCCTCCTGCCGTTCCTGCGGGCTGCTATGGCCTCTCCGCGCGCCCGTTGCCACGACAGGAACCCGACATTTCCACGACAGCGACGCCGGCGCCCGCGAAACCCGGGCCTTTGCGTTTACGCCGGCGGGGCCGCCCAGGCGACGGCTTCGTGGCCGGGCGCGAAGGCGTTGTTGGTGACCGCGGGATTGCGGTTGACCAGCGGGCGCCCGTAGATCGGGTGGGTCATCGAGCGCACCTCGTGCTCGATGCGGAACACCGGCTCGGCCGTTCCCGGATCGACGATGTCGAGGAAGCGGTACTGCCACCGGTTGCTTTCCTCGGACACCAGGCCGCGCTCGTCGAGCCAGCGGTGCGGGCCGGAAAAGTCCGCGACATAGATCGCGATATGGTGGCCGTCATAGTCGGGCGGCGCCTCGGCGGTCTCGACGAAGCGCAGCTCCTGCCCGCGCCCGACCGAGGCATGGGCCACGCCGTCCCCGTCCACCCAGGCCGGCGTTCCCCAGACCTCGCGGTAGAAGGCGGCCGCGGCTTCCGCGGCGCCCTCGGGCACGTCGAAGGCGACATAGTCCATGGCGAGCGTCCGCCCGTCGTTCGGGCCGTGGACGCGGATGCGGTTGCCCCAGGGGCAGGCCGTGTCGATATGGCCGTTCCCGCGCTCCGAGGGCGTTTCGGCGGCGTCCAGCCGGGCCTCCAGCGCGTCGAGATCGGGCATGACGATCCCCGTCCGGCCGCGCAGGCGCTGCGGCTCGCCGACCGGCAGGTGGAACTGGCTCTGGCCGACATTGATCCACATATTGTTGGTGCCGGTCACCAGATAGGGGTCGCGCGTCAGCCCGAGCGCGGTGACGTAGAAGTCCGTCGCGCGCACCTGGTCCGGCACCCGGACATTGACATGCTCCAGCGCGACGATATTGCCGACATCCTCGCCGGCGCGGTCGAATTGCCCCATGGCGCGG
>JAJDVH010000005.1 GCA_022826185.1 Alphaproteobacteria bacterium | reverse complement strand
CCCCATGGGGGGTCAGGAGGGCGGCGCGGCCTACGCGCTGACCGACGGCCAGGCCGGTGATCGAACCCCATGGGGGGTCAGGAGGATGTCGAGCCCTACCGGGGCGCGCCCACAAGTGTCGTGTGATCGAACCCCATGGGGGGTCAGGAGGAAGCCCTGCTGCGCGTCCGGGTCGCCGGCGTCGCGCGTGATCGAACCCCATGGGGGGTCAGGAGTGAATTACGACTACGACCTGCACCAGTCGGACAACCGGTGATCGAACCCCATGGGGGGTCAGGAGCGGAGCGCGCCCATGCACTGGCCCGGGTGGAGGCCCGTGATCGAACCCCATGGGGGGTCAGGAGGACGCCTTGCCCGACACGCCCGCCGCCTGCCTGCAGGTGATCGAACCCCATGGGGGGTCAGGAGGACGTATGAGCTCGGCGCGCCATTCTGCCAGCAGAGAAAGTGATCGAACCCCATGGGGGGTCAGGAGTGCGTCATGCGCGCATGGGTCTGGAACGGCGCCGAGGGTGATCGAACCCCATGGGGGGTCAGGAGGCCGCCGGCGGCAGGAGCGTCACCGTCTCCGGCATCGGGTGATCGAACCCCATGGGGGGTCGTGGCGCCACCACCCGCTCCGCCGGTAATATGTCCGCGTGATCGAACCCCATGGTGGGTCAGGAGGGCGGCTTTGCCGTCGAGCCGGTCAACCTGGCGCTGGTGATCGAACCCCATGGGGGGTCAGGAGGGCCTCGATCGCGGCGAGAACCACGTCGCGCCCCGCCAGTGATCGAACCCCATGGGGGGGTCAGGAGGACGCCGCCGCCGCCTCCGGAGAGATCGGGCTGGGTGGTGATCGAACCCCATGGGGGGTCAGGAGATCGACGGCGTGTCCTACACCGCCATGTTCAGCGGCGAGTGATCGAACCCCATGGGGGGTCAGGAGGAAGTCCCAGGTGAGCCGGCCGGACCGGACCCTGGAGGGTGATCGAACCCTATGGGGGGTCAGGAGGGCAGCTCGGCCGTGTCGAACCGGTTCCGCCCGCGGCGTGATCGAACCCCATGGGGGGTCAGGAGACGCTCACCAAGTCCATGCCCTGCTGGTGGCTGCGGCGTGATCGAACCCCATGGGGGTCAGGAGGACGTCTGCCGGACCGGCAAGTGGCGCGACGCGCACGTGATCGAACCCCATGGGGGGTCAGGAGGGCGTCGGCGACGAGCAGCCGGCCAGCGCCAGCAGGACCAGGTGATCGAACCCCATGGGGGGTCAGGAGTGGTTGGCGTCGCCGCTGACGACGATCTGCCGGCTGGTGATCGAACCCCATGGGGGGTCAGGAGACCGAAGTCGAGGCCCGGCCCGACGACGAGTTCGACGTGATCGAACCCCATGGGGGGTCAGGAGATCGGCGCGGCCCAGCGCCCCGCGAGCGTGAACACCGTGATCGAACCCCATGGGGGGTCAGGAGGACATCGACATGGCCCTGCGTTGCCTGGAGCGAAGCGAGTGATCGAACCCCATGGGGGGTCAGGAGCAGAACACCGCCGCCCGGCTGCCTGCGCCTGCCGGACGTGATCGAACCCCATGGGGGGTCAGGAGAGTTCCAACCGGATCGGGTCCACCGGGTCGTCCAGGTGATCGAACCCCATGGGGGGTCAGGAGAGCGGGATCGAGGTTCCGGGTTCCGGCCCGATCTGCGTGATCGAACCCCATGGGGGGTCGCCGGCTCAATGGGATTCCTGCCTCTGCCTCCGACGACATCCCTCTATGATGCGGGCCCATGGTCGTGCGTGTCCGCAATTTGACGTCGTCATCCTCGACGGCGGCGTATTTCCACGAGGAGGGCGGTTACTACACGGCGGCCAGGGGTGACCGTGAGGCGGTGCGGGCGAAGGTTGCGGAGCACCGCCTGGCGAGCGGCTGGTACGGGCAGGGCGCGGCGGCGCTCGGGCTGAAGGCGGGGCAGAAGGTCTCGGCGGGCACGTTCGAGACGATCCTCCAGGGCCATGTGATCGGGACGAACATTCGGCTGGGCCGCAAGCGCGACGGCAGGCACGAGCATCGTCCGGGTTTCGACATCACCTTCTCCGCGCCGAAATCCGTGTCGCTGGCCGCACTCCTGCCGACGCGGAAACACCCCCGCGGCGACCGGGGCGTGCTGCGCTGCCATGACGAGGCGGTAAGGGCGACGCTCGACTGGATCGAGGAGACGCTGGTTCAGACGCGCGGCTACGACCCGGAGACTGGCAGGCGTCCGCGCGTGAAGGGGCACGGCATGGCGGCGGCGCTGTTCCGGCATATTGCGAGCCGCAATCTCGACCCGCAGCTGCACACGCATGCGGTGGTCGCCAACATGACGCGCGACGGCGAGGGGCGGTGGAAGAGCATCGAGCCGACGGAACTGCACCGGAACGCGATTCTGGTCGGGGCCTACTACCGGGACCAGCTGGCGCGGCGGCTGATCGCGAAGGGCTACTCGATCCTGCCGGCGATGGTGGGGCGCATGCGGAGCTTCGAGATCGCGGGCTATGACCGGCGGGTGAGGGATGCCTTCTCCTCCCGCAGGAAGCAGATCGAAGCCTTCATGGACGAGAGGGGCTGGGACCACGGCCAGGCGGCGGCGCAGATCGCGGCGCTTGCGACGCGCAAGCGCAAGGCGGAGCCGCTGCATGCGATGCTGCGGACGATCTGGGCCGAGCGGGCGCGGGAGCTCGGCGAGGTTCCGGTCGTCCACCGCGCGCGGGGCCGGGTCTCGCTGCCGGCGGTTCCCTCGGCGCTGAAGATCGCCTGGCAGGCGATGCGGCACCTTGAGGAGCGGCAGTCGGTGTTCGCCGCGAGCCAGCTGGAGGCCGTCGCGCTCGGCCACTCGCCGGGGCGGCATACGCAGGGGGATATACGCGGCGCGATCGCGCGCCTGGTGACGGACGCGCACCTGGTCGAGGCCCGGCTTCGCAATTCGGACCGGTCGTTCGTGACCGACCGGGCGCTGAAGGCGGAACGCGCGGTGATCGCCGTGATGAAGGGCGGCATCGGAAACGGCATGCCGCTCGCTTCGGAGAGTGCGGTCGCGGCCCATCTCGCGGACGCCGGCCTCACTGAGGGGCAGGAAGAGGCGGTCCGCACGATCCTGCTGACGCCGGACCGGATAGTCGGGGTGCAGGGCCGGGCCGGGACCGGCAAGACGGCGATGCTGCGCCATGTGCGGGAACTTGCCGGCAGCCGGCTTGCGGTCGGGCTCGCGCCGTCAGCGGCGTCGGCGCGGGTGCTGGAGCGCGAGACGGACATGCCCGCCCGGACGCTTCACTGGTTTCTCGCCCGCTGCCGGGCCGTGGATCCCGGATCGGGTCCGGGACAGGCTCCCGGTCCCGTAATCGACCGGCTGAGGGAGCAATACCGGGGCGCGGTGCTGGTGCTGGACGAGGCGTCGATGGTCTCGACCGACCGGATGAAGCGCCTGATGCAAATTGCCGAAGAGCTTGAGGTCGCGCGTCTGGTGCTGGCGGGAGACCGGAAGCAGCTGCGCGCAGTGGAGGCGGGCCAGCCCTTCCGGCTGCTCCAGAAGGCGGGCATGGCGACGGTGGAGATGAACGAGATCCTCCGGCAGAGGGAGCCGACGCTCAGGGCGGCCGTGAACGCGGCGCAGGAGGGAGAGCCGGGCGAAGCAGTGGAACTGCTCGGCAGCAGCGTGCATGAGGTTCCCTGGGATGAACTGGGGCAGAAGGCGGCGGAGGTCTGGCTCTCGCTCGACGCCGACACCCGGGCGCGCACCCTGCTCGTGGCGCCGACGCACGATCTGAGGGCGGAGATCAACGCGGCCGTGCGCGAGGCGCTGGCGGCGGAGGGTGTACTCCGGGGCCGGACGCTGCGCATCGAGCGCCTTGTCGGGCTCGGCATGACGCGCGCCGAGATGGCGGACGTGCGCAACTACCGCGAAGGCGACACGGTGCTGTTCAACCAGGACCAGGTGAACTTCCGGGTAAGGAAGGACGAGCCGCTGACGGTCACCGGCATCGACGAGGACCGTCTGCTGCTGCTGCACCCCGACGGCAGGCCGCGCCATGTCGTCCCGCACCGGGGCCGCACCCGCTACCGCCTGGAGGTCTACGAGGCGCGCCCGATCGAGATCCGGGCGGGCGACCGCATCCGCTGGACCCGCAACGACAGGAAGCGGGACCTCGTGAACGGCGAGCGGGCCGAGGTGGCGGCGATAACGAAGGACCGCGTGCGGCTCCTGCTGGACGACGGACGCAGGCTCTCGCTCCGGCATGACGATCCCCAACTGCGGCATCTCGACCATGCCTGGAGTTCGACCGTGCACGGCGCGCAGGGCAGCACGGCGGACGGCGTGATCGCCGTGCTGGACTCGGGCCACGGGGCGCTGACCGACCAGTCGACCTTCTATGTGGAGATCAGCCGGGCGCGCGACAGCGCTGTGGTGCTGACCGACAATTGCGAGCAGCTGGTCGAGGTCCTGGAGGCGCATACCGGCGAACGCGCGACGGCGCTGGAAGCGGTGGGCGAGGAGATCGGGCCGGACACGGAGGTCGTGTCGGAATTGCCGCCGTGGTCGCCACGCGAGGAGTGGACGGCGCTGGAGGAGAAGGCGCGGAACGAGGGCACGATCCTGTTCCGGGTGGAAGGCTACGGGGAGCTGATCGACCGCACGCGGGCGCTGGTCGCTGAATATCCCGACCTTCCCGCTTCCATCCGCGAAGTGGCGGACGGGCTGCTTGCCTATGACCGCAACTGCCGGGAGGGCGACGCCGGCGCGGCCGAATTCCTGGGCCTCCTTGACCTCCATTTCGGACGGAGGACGGAGCTGGAGCGTGCGGCGGCGGAGAACGACTGCCCGCTTGCCGAACTGGAGGACTACCCGGCCTGGCATGAGAGGACCGGGCGGCTCACGGCGAACGGCAGGGCCCTGCTCGAAGACGCGGGCGAACGCGCCGGCGAGGCGGGGCCGCTGATTGCCGGACGGCTGGAGGACCTCGACGCCCTGCTCGTCCTCGACGATGCGGTGGTGAAGTTCGAGACCGTCCGTGCGGAGGTGAACCGCCGGGCGGTGGAGGCAGGGACGATCCCGTTCTACGCCGACGGCCATGACGGGCTGCTGGAGGCCGCGCATGCGCTTTCGGAATACCGCCTGCTGCCGACCGGCATACGGGCGGCGGTCGAGGAGGTCATCGCCGGGGCCGCGGCCGGCGAGCGGCGAAGGGAGGAGATCGCGGCCTTCCGCAAGGAGACGTCCGGGCTGGTCGAGGAGCATGACGGATTGGAGGCGCTGGCCGGCGACAAGCCGCCGACCGTGCTGGAAGGCTGGCGGTCCTGGGCGGAGCGCTCGGAAACAGCGGCCGGGCGCTGGCAGGCCATGCTCGACGCGGCCGGCGTCTGGCGCCCCCATCTCGACCGGCTTCCGGAGGATCGTGCCGCCATAGCGGCCGCCGTCCGACAACTGACGGCATGCAGGGACCGCGACGAAGCCTGGGAGTCGCTGGCGGCGGAACGGGAGAAGGTCGTGGACCGGGCCAGGGCCGAGCGCGTTCCGCCGTTCCATCTGGAGGGCTGGGCCGCGTTCGCCGCGCAGGCGCAGGCGTTCTCCGAAGTGAAGGACCTGCCGGCGGCCGCGGCCGTGCTGGCGGAACGCATCCTGGAATACGACCGCGATTGCCGCGAGGCGTGCGCCGCCATCGCCGCTTTCCTCGAAGGCGCGCGCGAGCACGAACGGCGCTGGGACAGTCTCGAAAGACAATACAGGCGGCGCGTCCGACAGAACCCGGATCTCTCGATCGCCGACTTCAGCAACTACAGGCCGCTCTCGCAGTTCGCGAAGGCGCTGAAGGAAACCGCGGACCCCTTCCTCGACGAGAAAAACCTGCGCCGCCACGGTGTCGATTTCGACGGGATCCGGGACGGCGGCGCCTGCATTGCCGCCCAACTGGAGCGGCTCCGCCGGCACGAGCCGCTGGACGGGTTCCTGGATGTCATGGACAGGCTCGCCATAGTGCGCGGCGAGGCGGAGGCAGGCAATGTCCTGGCCTTCCACCATGACGACTGGCCCGGGATCGTCGAGGACGCCGCGAAGTTGCAGGAGGAGCCGGAACTCGATGAGGCGGAGCGGCGCCGGCTGCAGGCGGTGCTCGACGAGCATGCGGACCGCGCGGCGGAATGGGAGATCGCCCGGATGCTCCTCCACGACCTGAAAGAACTGGAGGAGGAGGAACGCTGCCTCAGGGAGAAGGCGGAGAGCGAGGGCCTTCCGCTCACGCTGCTGCCCGACTGGCGGAACTGGCATGACGCCAGCCGGCGTTTCGCGGCGGAGGCCGAGGCGGTGCTCAAGGATGACGACCTCCGGCGGAACGGGCACTGGCGCAGCCTTCCCGAGAAGCAGGCCCTTCTTGAGGAATTTGTCGGGAGAGCGGCCGCCCGCGACCGCCTTGTCGAGAGGGAGGAGGCGCTTGCCGAGGACATGGTCCGCGCGGAACGGGCGCGGCTTCGCGATCCGGAGGCCGGACATGCGTTCCATCAGCGCTGGCCGCGCAAGGAACCGCTTGTCGAGGGCGACCGCCTGCGCGTCGCCTATCATCCCCGTCTGGGGCGCGGCGAGCTGGTCGTGGTCGCGGCGGGACTGGCCGGCGGGCTGGCGTCGAAGGACGAACTGGAACTGGAATGGATCTCTCCGGAGCGGAAACGCGACGAGCCGTATGTGGACATTCGCGCCGATGAACTCGCAGAGGGCCCCGTCCGGCGCGCCGACTGGACCCATGAGGAGTTGCGCAACGCGGCCCTGATGCGGGAGCGGCCCGTCTCGTCGCAACGCTTCTCCCGCCTGTGCAACGGTGATGTCGTCGTCGGCGACCTGCTGCGCTGGACCGAATATGCGCCGCCCGACCCTTCGGCCGCCGATCGCCTTGCCCGGACCGGGGGCAAGGCCGTCGTGCATGTCGAGGCCGAGCTTGTCGAACGGCGCGCCGCGCTGTTGCCGGATGCGGACACCTGCGTGCTGCGCGAGACGGCGCGCTCCGACGGCCGGCCCTGCACGGAGCGCACCCTGCCGCTTGCCCGGCTGACCGTCGGCGGCTGCCTGCGCGCGACCTGGGGCAGGGAGGAGGAGCGCGAGGCCGAGGCCCTTGTCCAGGGGCGGAGCCTGGGCGAAGAGCGGCAGGAACTGTGGCGGGAGGAACTGGACATCGGGCCGTATTGGGTCCAGAGGCGCTCGCTGTGGTGAACGCGGGGGACAGGCGCTTGCCGATCCGCACGGCGCAGGGGCCCGCGCCCGGCCGGCATCGGCCGGGCGGAAGCCCCTGCCGTATTCCGCGTCCGCCGGAGAAGGGGGTTCAGAACCTGTCATGGTTCTTCACCTGATTACGAAGAAAAGGGGGGACAAACCCTCCGAAATCATCCGGGCACTCCTGCCGCAGGAGGAGGAGGCGCTGCGCCGGGTGAAGGAAGGCATCGATCTTCCCGGAGAGAATCCGGTCTTTCGGGCGACGGTCGCTTCGGCGCGGGCGGAGGACCGGTGGATCCTCTGCGACTGCCGCGACGGAAGCCCCGGGGAGCGGGCGGTCATCACCCTGGTCAGGAAGAAGAAGAGCGGTCTGGTTCACCTGTCCAACATCCCCAGAACGGAAGTCCCGCATGTGGAGGGCTGCCTCTTCGCTCCCGGCGACGGGGCGCGGAGGAGGATGCCTGACATCGTCTTTGGCGACGTGCTCCGCCCGGTCGCGGAGCGCACGGAGGAGGAAGGGCCGGGCCTGGGCCCGCAGCGGCGGATCGCGGGGCCCGGCACGGGCAGCCGGAGCCCGACCCTGACCGGCCATCTGCGCAGGCTGATGCAGGCCGCGAGCCTGCACAGGCTGAGCGTCTCCGAAGGGTTCGCATCCCCCCGGGACTGGCTTGCCGGGATCGAGCGCGCGGCCGGGATCTTCCGCACCCCGGAGAATGTCGCGGTGTCCGATCTTCTGTTCACGGACCCGCAGGCATGGGCATCGGGTCATATCGCCAGGCTCCTGGACCGGCTCCGGCCGGAATGGCCGGAGAAGGGCACACCGTTCGCCTGGCTGTGCTGGCTGGCGCAGGACATCGACGGCTGCGAGGTCAACCGGGCCCATCCGGCGCTCGGCCATGTCCGGGTGCTGGCCGACGTGGCCAGCCCGGCCATCGGGCGCAACAGGGTAGCGGGGCCCTGGCTCTTCCTCGGAGAGGTCGGCCGGTCCCCGGAAACCGACAGGTGGGAATGCCTGGAGGCCTGCGCCCAGCCGATCGCGTCGGCCCGGTGCCCCGTCCCGGTGGACTCGCACAATGAGCGCCGGGCTCTGGGAGCGCTGCGCTCGCTGATCCGGAGCCTGGAGAACGATGCGGACCTCCGCAACGCGCTCGGCGGCGCCGTCCGCGTCGATCTCGAAAAACCGCTCTTCGACATCGAGACGGTCGGCGGCCCCTGCCGGCCCGACTTCATCCTCACCGTCATGCGGCCGGACGGGCCGGACCGCGACTCCGCTGGCGGTTCGCACCTTCTCGGGGATTCGGCGCGCTACATCATCGAGGTCATGGGCTTCGACGACCCGGAATACGAAAGCGGCAAGGCAAAGACGCACCGGCGCATGAGAAATCTGGGCCGCCTTTTCAGCATGGATGCGGGGCAGTTCGACTCCCGCCGCAACGGTGCCCAACAACAAGCCGGGAGGATCGCCCGGCATGTCCGCAATGACCTGATGTTGCGGTGGAGGACGGATTGAGGCGCGGGATTTTGCCGCCGTACCCGGCATGCAGTGATGGCGATGGCGAACGAGTGGGCGCGCATCAAGATGCTGCGTTTGACCGGGATCGACATCGCGCTGTGCGGGCAGTGCGGTGAAGGAACGCTGCGGCAGATACTCATTCTGGAGCCGCGGCACCGAATGGCGATGGCGGCGATGAAGACCGGACCGCCATGACCATGCGCGCTTGCCTGTCAGCGTCTAATCACGGCCCGCCGCTCGCCGCGCCGTGGTCAGCGCTGCGCCCGGCTCGCGCCGCACATCGACGCTCCGTCCTCTCCAGCCGCTGCTCCGACGACGTCCACTTCTCGCACGACCGGTCCGAGCCCGACACGAACAGACGGTGCAGAACGCTCACGAACACAGCCCGCTCGACGTCGAACCCGAACCCGCGACCGTCGATCAACTCCCCGATATCACGCAAAATCAACAACTTGCCTGAGCCGACCTGCCCAAAATCCAGTCGCTACTGTTGAAGTTGGACCAAGCTGAAGTGCGCTTGGTCTGCTGCATGGTCTCACCTAGTGTTTTGTCCGGTTAATTAGTTGTAATATTTTGGTTTCCGTTGTTCCATGCCGTGTCAGAGGAGGATCTGGCATGGGACGACCGGCAGCGGCAATCATCCTGAGCGATGAGGAACGAGAGGAGCTTGAGCGTTGGCGCCGTAGGCGCAGCGGGAGTTCGGGACTGTATGTTCGTGCCGGCATCGTGCTGGATTGTGCGGCGGGCCTGTCGGGGTCCGAGATCGCCGAGCGCCATCGGACGAGCCAGCAGACGGTGAGCAAGTGGCGGGGCCGGTTTACCCGCGAGCGCCTGTCGGGCCTGTCGGATGCGCCGCGCAGCGGGCAGCCGCGGCGTCACGGTGACGACAGGGTTCAGGAGGTTCTGGATGCGACGCTGAACCGCCGGCCGGCGAAGGCGACGCACTGGAGCGTGCGCAGCCTGTCGGAAGAACTGGGCCTGCCGCGGGACTTCGTTCATCGCGTCTGGCGCGCCTTCGGCCTGAAGCCCCACTTGTCGCGCAGCTTCAAGCTGTCGGCCGATCCGCATTTTGTCGAGAAGGTGCGCGATGTCGTCGGCCTCTATCTCGATCCGCCGGACCGGGCGCTGGTGCTGTGCGTCGACGAGAAAAGCCAGATACAGGCGCTCGATCGCACGCAACGCTCGTTGCCGCTGAACTACGGAACGCCCGAGACGCGCACCCACGACTATCGACGCTATGGCACGACGACGTTGTTCGCGGCGCTGGATGTCGCCACCGGCAGGGTCATCGGCAAGATCAAGCGCCGCCACCGCGCCATCGATTTCATCAGCTTCCTGCGGCACGTCGATCAACTCGTCCCTGCGGACCTCGACGTTCATCTCATCCTCGACAATTACGGCACGCACAAGACGACCAGGGTCAGGCAGTGGTTTCTCCGCCATCCGCGCTTCCACTGCCATTTCACGCCGACCTACAGCTCGTGGCTCAACCTGGTCGAGCGCTTCTTCGCCAGCTTGACCGAGCACCAGTTGCGACGCGGCGCTCACCGCTCTGTCGTCGCCCTGGAGAAAGCGATCCGCGCCTATCTGGAAATCCACAACGAGCAGCCCAAGCCGTTTCGTTGGACAAAGTCCGCCGACGAAATCATCGCTTCGGTCAACAGCATAATTAAAGTAATTAACCGGACAGAACACTAGTATTGCGGTGCAGGGCGCTCTTGTCGTCGGCGCCGTCAAGCTGATCCCGTAGGAAAT
This sequence comes from Alphaproteobacteria bacterium, assembly GCA_022826185.1. GTDB lineage: Bacteria > Pseudomonadota > Alphaproteobacteria > Bin95 > Bin95 > Bin95. The sequence goes on along the minus strand of JAJDVH010000005.1, from coordinate 12,483 downwards.
TGATATGCCTAGAGAGACATGCAAGGATTGCAGGTGGTGGCTCAAGTCGCCGCAAAGCGACGTGCGCGGTGAGTGTCATTTCGACCCGCCGTGCAACGCTGATGAAAACGGCGAAGCGGTCTGGCCGGTTACGGTTGCGAAGGATTTCTGTGGCAAGTGGGCAGCGCGATAATATCGCACACGCCAGCAATCGGTGCTGTGGGTGCCGAAAATCGCCGTAGAGCGCGTTTCAGCTTTTCCTGACCATCTCAGCCCCGAAAGCGCCTTGCGTGGCCTGAGCGCCAGACTTTCGCCCTTCGCGGTAGCTTCCCCGAGCGGACCGGCTTGCAGACTGTCGCCATGGGCAGGCAGCGCTTGGCAGCTTTGTCCTGCTCGTGTAAAGATTACGACATGAGGGGGCTTCGCTCCGTGCGAATGTGGAGTAAATGGAATGAATACTGCGAACATTAACGCAAGGAGTATTAGTGCAATAAGCATCATGGTTCAAACATTGTCGGTAATTAAGGGAAATTTCTTTGCAATTTTTGTTTGGTTTGTGTTGTTTTGGTGGGGATCGTTCAAGCTAAATGATTTGTTGAACAATTCTCAGTATGATATACTCACGTTAGGAACATTAACGGGCGTGTTGATAGAAATAATGGTATTTAAGGGTGTGTTGTCACAACTTACTTGGCGCGCCATGAAGGGGCGCAATACGACGGTGAGGCAAATTGTGTTCCAAATGTTCACCGCGCGATTCCGTGTAGCCGGGCTCCGGATATTGGGAATTTTGTCAATATATACCATTGCAATAGGTGTCGTCGTGCTCGTCATAAACTATGTGTCAATTTTTATAGCAAACGCTTCACATTTCGCGCCATTGGTATTGATACCATTCTGGTGTATCATATTGTTTTTGGCGATAAGGTATTATGTTGCTATACCTTTGACGGTAATAGAAAGGTTGACAGTCCGACAAAGTATAGCTGCTTCCGTGAATCTTTCAAAAAACAACAGATGGATGATTTTTCGTCTTCTGCTGATATTGAATATGGTAACAGCGCTGGTGGTTATGTTAATAATCGTAGTAAGCGTTGCAATAGACAATGGAGGTTTTGACGCAGAAAAATTTTTACAAATCTATGAGAAGTGGGGAACTCATGGGACTCATGGGGATATTTTATTGGCTGGTATGTCATCATTTCTTGCGATATTGGATGGTGTTGCCACCACGGTTTGCTATATGCACTTGAGGGATAATGCTTCGCCTCTATGTCAAGACGCAAGTGAGGAATCAGACCCCGTATGAAATGCCGCTCCTGAACCCGTTCTCCCTGAGCCTGCTCGTCCTCGCGCTCGCAAACCTCGCGTTCTTCACGACCGTCGCGCTGCTCGGATGACAGGCCGGACATGCCCGGGACACGATCCGCCGTTTCCGCGCCGCAGAGGCATGGGGCGGGACCGACCGCCAGAACATCCGGCCCGGAGAGCCCGGCATGAATGACGGACCCGAACGCGAAGACGGCGAGATCGAACGGCTGCGCGCCGAGGCCGCCGACCTTCGCGGCAGGATCGATCGGCTCGAAGGCAACCGGGCGCCGACCGGGGGCTGGTGCGGATGCCCGAACTGCCTGCGCCACCCCTACTGGCCGGGCTGGCCGTGGTTCATACCTCCGCTGACCGCAAGCCTGATTGGCTGCCTGTCCATCGCAACGATGATATTGACGGGGGTGGCGTTCTATTGACGGCAATGGCGTTCGGATGAAAGGCCCGGTTCCCTGACCGGCCCCGGCCGCGCTCTTCGGCATGGCCGGGTCTGATGACGAGTATTGAAGCGAGCCCGCTCCTGAGACCTTCGTGCGGACCGAGGGGCCATAAGCCGGCCGGTTCTCGAACAGGCAGGAAAACGGCGCACCCCGGCTCGCCGCCGGCGCCTTCGGCAGACACGCCGAATCGAGGGGCAACGCGGAAATCTTGTTCGTGGGAGCCTGACACGCGGCACAGCAAGGCGGCGCGCGGCACGTCGATCAGGGAGACCCGCTCAGACAGCAACCGACGCCGACAAGACGGAAACCCGGCCGCCTCACCCCGCGGCCGGGTTATGCCGCACAGGACCGTTCAGCGTCCGAACAGGTCGGGCTGGGGCGGTGGCGGGGTATCGTCACCCGATCCAGACGCAAGCTTCGCCGGCTTGTCCGGGGCCGCCTTCGTATCGGGGATGACGGGGATGAACGCGGCCGCCAGCACCGCCGCGCGCTCTTCGTCGAAAACCTCCCGCAGCAACTCCATCGCCCGCTCCCGCCGGCCTTCCTTCACCATCCTCTGCAGCGGCTCCTCCACCAGCGCGCAAATATGCGCCTGAAGGGACGCCACACCCTCCGCATCCAGACCTGCGGCCAGTTCCGCCATGGTATCCGCAATGGCGCGCTGCTTTTCCGCGTTCAGGACCAGCGGCTGCGGTTCCGGCCCCTTCGCCGACGGGTCCTCGTGCAACGCACACGAAACCCACCAGGAAGACACCGATTTGCCCGCCCGCGCCGCCCCCGCGACAATCGCCTGCCAGTGCTCGTCGATATAGCAGACCGTGTGCGTCACGCCCTTCTTGCCCGGCGCGCGCGCCTTGCCGGCTTTCCTCATGCCTTTGTCTCCCGATTGCACAACAGCCGGAACCGCAATGCCTCCTCGAACCGCACAACCGCCGTCCCGCCCTCCGGAGTGTCCAAAACGAGCCGCATGGCGTTCCGCAATACCTCCGTAACGCCATACAAGTGGTCCTGCTCTGTCTGGGTCAGCAAGAGCTCATGCCCGGCCGCCAGCGCCCGCTCCGGTTCCTCCCCCGCCTTGCGCAGGCAGCACAGATAGCCGAAGCGCGAAATCGACATCTTCGCCTTCTTCGCCCGCCGCCGGATCCGCTCCCATGTCTCGGCGGGACAGTAGATGCAATGTTGTTTCGAGAGCTTCATGTCCCGGCTTCCGTCATTCCAGCACGGTCTCGGCGTCGAGCCAGGTATCCGCCTCCGCGAGGAGCCTCCGCCGCAGCACGCCGGCCTCCTCTACGCCCAGCTGCTCCAGACGCAGCCATTCCAGCCGCTCCAGAACCAGCACCGCCTGCGCCAGACGCCGCAGCACGGACCGAGGCAGATCGTCCTCAGCGGACCCCGCCGGTGCGGTCTCAAGCGAGCGGTTGATGTAGTCGGAGATCGTCAGCCCGGCCGCCCTGGCGTCCTCGCCGATGCGCGCCCACTCGGCATCGGTCGCCATGAGGCATCGCCGCTTTCTTTTTTCCCCCACAGGCCTGATTGCCATAGTCATACCCCCGTCCGGTGCCCCGGGGTGGCCCCGAGACACATAGATGATATGGAACAATTATCCCCAATCAGACCAATTTCAACCCTATGACCAATATCATGACGCTTCATACGCCAAAGCATATATGGTATCATATCGGATGCAGGCCAAAGCAGGGTCAAGAATTGATATCCACTGTCCCCAACCATTTCGAGCAGTGGCGTGGGACATCGTCGCCATGATACTCACACTAGGTCGCAACTTTTTGTTCACCAACAGGGAAAAGTCATCTATGCAGCTATCCAGCATCATCTAGTTGACAGGAATCATAAGCCCCTGTATCTTCACCGAAGAAACGGGAACATATCTAACTTGATGTCAGGCGTAGGAGCTCCAAGTAAGAAAGCCTGAGTTGCTACACACCTCTCGCGCTTGCTCACGCCGGGGGCTTTTTCGGCCCCCAGCCGGTCGCTTTCTGCAGAAACGCCGAAAGGCGGCCCCGGGAGCCGCCTCTCTCTACTTTCATCATACACCATATCGCCAAATGTCAAGCCCGTCCAGGAACAAAAAATGAAACTACCGGAGATTTTTCATGGATTGCCGGCGGACTCGAGGGCCTGGCGTCGGGACGCGCGTCTTCCGCTCGGCCCGCAGCGCACTTGCCTGTTTGCGAGCGGTGACACAGACTGGCCGGCAGCGTTCATCCGACGGGACATGGCCATGACTGCCTATCTGATGGTGCGGGCCGAGGTGGCCGGGAGCGACCGGGATGCCTTCGACCGCTGGTATGCCGACGAACATCTGCCGGACGCGAAAGCCGCGTTCAAGGTCGAGAGGGCCTTTCGGGGCTGGAGCGACGACGGCGCCCACATAGCCTTCTATGCGTTCCCCGATCTGGCGGCTGCCGAGAAAGCCGTGAACTCGGAAGCGATCGGTGCGCTCATTGCCGAATTCGACCGGGTCTGGCAGGACAGGGTTACCCGCACACGCCGGATCGTGGATGTCGCTCAGGTGCTGGATTGACCGGGCGCAGGAGAAGGAAACGGAACATGGCCTACCGCCACATAGATGTCAGGACCTGCACGCCGACCGTCGGGGCCGAGATACGCGGCGTGGACCTTCGCGAGCCCCTGCCGGACGAGGCGTTCGACGAGGTGCGGTCCGCGTTCCTCCGCCACCAGGTTTTGTTCTTCAAGGAGCAGGAGACGCTCACGCCCGACCAGCAGGCCGCCTTCGGCCGGCGCTTCGGCGGCCTCCACGTGCATCCCGCCGCCCCGCATCTGGAGGGCCGCCCGGAGATCTTCGTGATCCACACCCACAAGGACTCGAAGATCGCCAACGGCAATGGCTGGCACACCGACGTGTCCTGCGATGAGGAGCCGCCGCTCGGCACGATGCTGCAATTGCACAAGCTGCCGAGCCAGGGCGGCGACACGCTGTTCGCCAGCATGTATGCGGCCTGGGAGGCGCTCTCCGGGCCGATGCAGGCGTTCCTGTCCACCCTGACCGCCCGCCATGAGTCCGAGCACATCTACCGGGGCCGCTATTCGGACCGCAATGTGGACGACACGGGCAAGGTCTATCCGGAAACCAGCCATCCGGTCGTCCGCACCCACCCCGAGACGGGCCGGCCCGCGCTCTATGTGAACCGCGCCTTCACCACCCGCATCGAAGGCCTGGGCGCGGGGGAGAGCAAGGCCCTGCTCGACTTCCTGTTCGAGCATATGGAGCAGGAGCGCTTCCAGGTCCGGTTCAAGTGGGAGGTCAACGACATGGCCTTCTGGGACAATCGCTGCCTGCAACACCACGCCATGTGGGATTACTGGCCGGAGGAGCGAAAGGGCCACCGGGTGACCATACAGGGCGACCGCCCCTATCTCGCTTCGCTCGAAACCGCGGCGGCAGCCGCCGAGTAATACCGGCGGTCGTTGACCGGAATCGATGGCGCAGCCGCCCCCACCGTCGCCCCGGCCCCCGAGCCGGGGCCCAGCTTCGGTCCTGGCGGCAGCTTCGGCGGCTGAGCCTGTTCTCCACCGGCTGCGGTGGCGTCGAGAGTTGGAGATGGGCCCCGGCTCGGGGCCGGGGCGACGATATAGGCCGTAGTCGTCCCATGAGTCCGAAGTCGATGCCGCTGGTATAACGGCAGGGCCGTAAGCGCGCGGCCGGCGAGACGGCCCGGTCGATTCCGGGCCGCCTGTTGGTAATTCGCTCGCCCTCGACGGGCGAATCCGGTTAGGTCCCCCTCACCGGGGGTAAGGGAGCAGAGACCGGATGCCTCATGCCGATTTCGTGCATTTGCGGGTGCATTCCGCCTACTCCCTCTCGCAGGGAGCAGTCCGGATCGAGGACCTTGTTTCGCTCTGCAAGCAGGGGCGCATGCCGGCGGTGGCCGTGACGGACAACGGCAATCTCTTCGGCGCCATGGAATTCGCCGTTTACGCTTCCGGCGCCGGCGTCCAGCCCATCGTCGGGACGCTGCTTGCGGTCGGGGACCCGCCCCGGCAGCGCGGACGGCACGAGGGCGATCCGGCGCCCATCCTGCTGCTGGCGCAGAACGAGACCGGCTACCGCAACCTGCTCGACCTGGTCAGCGCCTCCTTTCTGGAGACATCGGGAACGGACGCGCCGCATGTGGAGTGGGACCGGCTCGCAGGCCGGACGGACGGCCTGATCGCATTGAGCGGCGGGCCGCGCGGCCCGGTCGGCCGCGCGCTGGCGGAGGGGCGGCCGGAGGCCGCGCGCCAGGCGCTGGAGCGCCTGAACGGGCTGTTCCCCGGCCGCCTTTATGTCGAACTGATGCGCCACGGCGACGGCGGCCCCCCGGCGGAGGAAGAAGCGTCGGTCGAACTCGCCTATGCGCTGGAGCTTCCCCTGGTCGCGACCAACGACGTCCATTTCGGCGCCGAGGACGACTATGAAGCCCACGATGCACTGCTCTGCATCGCGTCGTCCCGGAGGGTCGAGGAGGAGGACCGGCCGCGCCTCACGCCCGACCACCGCTTCAAGACGGCCGAAGAGATGCGGGCGCTGTTCGCAGACCTGCCGGAAGCCGTGGACAACACGCTGGCGATCGCGCGGCGGTGCGCCTTCATGCCGACCGAGTCCCGGCCGATCCTGCCCGCCTACGACCCCGGCCTGGACGAGGCGGAGGAGTTGCGCCGGCTGGCGCGCGAGGGCCTCGAGAAACGGCTGGCGGAGCATGTCTTCCCGCTCGGCGCAGGCGAGGAAGACGCGAAGGCCTATCGCGACCGGCTCGAATATGAGCTCGACGTCATCGTCGACATGAAGTTTCCGGGCTACTTCCTCATCGTCTCCGAGTTCATCCGCTGGGCGAGGAAGCAGGATATTCCGGTCGGGCCCGGACGCGGTTCGGGGGCCGGCTCGGTCGCCGCCTGGGCCCTCCAGATCACGGACCTCGATCCGCTGCGCTGGGGGCTGCTGTTCGAGCGCTTCCTCAATCCCGAGCGCGTCTCGATGCCGGACTTCGACATCGATTTCTGCCAGGACCGGCGCGACGAGGTGATCGACCATGTCCAGGACCGCTACGGGCGGGACCGGGTGGCGCAGATCATCACCTTCGGCAAGCTGCAGGCCCGCGCCGTGCTGCGCGATGTCGGCCGGGTGCTCGGCATGCCGTTCGGCCAGGTGGACCGGATCAGCAAGCTGGTGCCGCACAACCCGGCGCACCCGCCGAAGCTGGAAGACGCGGTCGCCAACGAGCCGGCTCTCCAGGCCATGCGGGACGAGGACGAGACCGTGCGCCACCTCATCCGCCTGGCGCTCAAGCTCGAAGGCCTGTACCGCCACGCCTCGACCCATGCCGCAGGCGTCGTGATCGCGGACCGGCCGTTGCAGGAAATCGCCCCGCTCTACCGCGACCGCGGCTCATCGGACCTGCCGGCGGTCCAGTTCAGCATGAAATGGGCGGAGGCGGCCGGGCTGGTCAAGTTCGATTTCCTCGGCCTGAAAACGCTGACGGTTCTCGAAGACACGCGAAAGATGCTCGCGGAAAAGGGCATCGGGATCGACCTGCTGAAACTGCCCCTGGACGACGAAAAAACCTTCGAGATGCTGTCGCGCGGGGACACTGTGGGCGTGTTCCAGATGGAAGGCGCGGGCATGCGCGACACGCTGAAGAAACTCAAGCCCAGCCGGTTCGAGGACCTGATCGCCGTCGTCGCGCTCTACCGTCCCGGCCCGATGGAGAATATTCCCTCCTACATCAAGAGGAAGCACGGCAGGGAGGAAATAAGCTACATGTACGAAACCCTCCAGCCGATTCTGGAGGAGACCTACGGCATCATCATTTACCAGGAACAGGTCATGCAAATTGCGCAGGTCCTGTCCGGTTATACGCTCGGCGGCGCGGACCTGTTGCGGCGGGCGATGGGCAAAAAGAACCAGTCCGAAATGGACGCGCAAAGGCAGACCTTCATCGACGGCGCCGTTGAAAGGGGCGTCGAAGCAAAACAGGCGAAACAGATATTCGAGCTGGTGGATAAATTCGCCGGCTACGGTTTCAACAAATCCCATGCCGCCGCTTACGCGCTCATCGCGTACCAGACGGCGTGGCTGAAAGCGAATTACCCGGTCGAGTTCATGGCCGCGTCCATGACGCACGAGCTTGGCAATACCGACAAGCTGGCCCCCCTGCTTCGCGAGCTGGACAGGCTGAACATCCCCTTGTTGCCGCCCGACGTGCAGCGGTCCGGGGCCTTGTTCCGGGTGGAGGAGATCCCGGGAGGCGAGCCTGCCATTCGATATGCGCTGGCCGCCGTCAAGTCCGTCGGCAGGGCCGCCATGGAGGCGGTGGAGCGGGAACGCCGTTCGGGCGGCCCGTTCAGGAACCCGTTCGACTTCGCCGGGCGGCTGGGCCCCAGGGTGCTGAATTCGCGCCTGCTGGAGAAACTGGCGGAAGCCGGCGCTTTCGATTCCCTGGAGCCGGACCGCGCGCGGGTCTTCGCCGGGGCGGAGATGCTGCTGCGCCATGCGGCCGTCGAAGAGGAGGAACGGACGACCAACCAGACCAACCTGTTCGGCGGGGTCGAGGACATGGTGCCCGACCTCAAACTGCCGAACGCCCAGAGCTGGGAGCCGATGGAGCGCCTTCAGCACGAATTCGACGCGACGGGCTTCTACCTCTCCGCTCATCCGCTGGACGAGTATGAGCGTTATTTCCAGCGGCTTCGCGTCGATGCGATCCGCACCCTGCCGGATATCGTGAAACGCGGCCGGACCGGCGTGAAGATAGCGGCGACCGTTCTCTCGAAGCAGGAGCGCACCTCCAGACGCGGCAACCGCTTCGCCTTCGTCGCCGTTTCCGACTGTTCCGGACAGTCGGAAATCACCGTGTTCTCCGAAGTGCTGGCTTCGGCGAGAACGCTGCTCGACGCCGGCAAGCCGTTATTGTTCGATTGCGAAGCCGCGATCGACGGCGAGGACGTGCGCCTGACCGCGAGGAGCGTGGAACAGCTGGATGCCGCCGTCGGCAAGACCGGCAGCGGCCTCAACATCTTCATCGAGGACTGCGAAGCGCTGCCGCGCATCCGGAGCGTATTGCAGCGGGAGCCGGCGGGGCGCGGCGAGATCCGCATCCTCTTCGACATGGACAGGTCGCACGAAGTGCAGATGACGCTCGGCAGCCGGTTCGCCGTCACGCCGGGAATGCTGACGGAGCTGAAGGCCATGCGCGACGTCGTGGACGTCCAGGAGATCTAGCGCCTCCTCCCCCATGCCCGGCCTTGTGCCGGCATCCATGCGGCAGCGGACGAGGCGGGGGAAGGGTTTCCCGGCGACTGGCGGCACGGATTCCGTTCAATAGCTGCCGGTTCTACTCGTAAACCGCCGTCGCGATCGTCCCCAGATTGCCCTCGGGCGTCACCGACCAGAGCGTCTGGCTCATGCCGTCGTCGCCCGGCTTGCCGGCGACGTGGAAGGGGGCGGTGTCGAACAGCGGCGCGCGGGCCTGGAAATCGTAGCGGGCCACGCGCCGCCCCGGCATCTCGGCCATACCGAGCTCCAGCATGTGGGTCGTGGTCAGCGGCCCGTGGACGATCAGGCCCGGATAGCCTTCCACCTCGGTCACATATTTGCGGTCATAGTGGATGCGGTGGCCGTTGAAGGTGACCGCCGAATAGCGGAACAGCATCACCGGGTCGGGCACGATCTCCCGGATGAAGGCATGGTCGGTCGGCGCGTTGCCCGTCCTGCCGCTGTTGCCGCGGCTGTCGGCGGCGTCGGCCGGCGGGTTGTCGCGATAGACGATGTCATGCTCTTCCTCGATGCAGAGGCCGCGCGGGCTCTCGATCTCGTAGGCGACGGTGACGATGACCAGCATGCCGGTGCGCCCGTCCTTGATCGCCACGTCCTTGATCCGCCCCTTGCGCACGATCTCCTCGCCGACCAGCACGTCCTGGCGGTAGGTCGTGCGGCAGCCGCCGAACATGCGCCGGGGCAGCGGCGTGGGCGGCAGGAAGCCGCCGCGCTCCGGGTGGCCGTCCGCGCCGATGCCGGACGCCGGCACGCGCGGATAGAAATAGCACCAGTGGCCCATCGGCCCGATGGGGTCTCCCATCTGCGGCGCGTCCGGCTTGTCGAGCAGCGCGGCGAGGCCGTGGATCTGCATCGGCGAGGCGAAATCGCGGCTTTCCTCGGTATTGCCGATGGAATCGCGCAGATATTCCAGGTCCGCGGCAGTGTGGGTCATGGCGAGAATTCCTCCCGGATCAGGGCGCCGTGTTCGTCCACCTCCGGGATCGGCCCGTATTCCCGGGGCTCTCCGTCGAAATAGACCGCCGGCGCGACATGGCTGACGGGTCCGCCGGGCGTGCCGACCTCCACGCGGCGCAAGGCCGGATGCTCCGACAGGTCGGCCACCGTGTTCACGCTGCCGAACGCGACATCGGCCGCCGCCAGCCTTGCGCGCAGGGTCTCGCGGTCGAGCGCGCCCAGGATCCCCTCGAGCACCGCCTCGACCTCCTCGCGGTTCTCGACCCGGGCCACCTGGGTCGCGTATTTCGGCGCGGTGGCGAGGTCCGGGCGCTCCAGCACCGTCCCGGCGAAGCGCCGCCATTCGCGGTCGTTCTGGCAGGCGATCATCACGCGGTGGCCGTCGGAGGTCCCGAAGGCGCCGTAGGGCACCAGCGCCGGGTGGCGAAGCGCCATGCGCGGCCAGACGCGGCCGGCATATTCGTGCCACATCAGCGGCGCCGACATCCAGTCCGCCATCGAGGCGAACAGCGAGGCCTTGATCGCCGAGCCCCTGCCGTCGATGCCGCGCCTGATGAGCGCCTCCAGCACGGCGGCATGGCTGAACATGCCGGTCGCGATATCGCAGGCGGAGACGCCGATCCGTCCGGGCTCCGCCTCCGAACCCGTCACCGATGCGACGCCGCTCTCAGCCTGCACCAGCATGTCATAGGCCTTCATCCGGTCGTAGGGCGGCCCGGTCTCGCCATAGCCGGAAATATCGACCGTGATGAGACGGGGATAGCGGGCGCGCAGCTCCGCCGAGCCAAAGCCCGCGCGCTCGGTTGCGCCCGGCGCCAGGTTCTGCACCCAGACATCGGCGGAGGCGAGGATGCGGTGGAGCAGCGCGCGGTCGTCCTCGTCCTTGATGTCGATGACGAGCGACTGCTTGCCCCGGTTCAGATAGACGAAATAGGTGGAGCTGCCGCGCACATAATTGTCGTAGCCGCGGGCGAAATCGCCTTCCCTGCGTTCGAGCTTGATGACGCGCGCGCCGGCGTCCGCCAGCCGCGCCGTCAGGAACGGCGCGGCGACGGCCTGCTCCAGGCTCACCACCAGCAGCCCCTCAAGCGGTCGGTTCATCTCGGCCCCCTCCCCAACCGGCGCCGAAGCAGGATAGGCGGTCCCGCCCCGCCTGCAAACCGGCGCACGCCCCCGCAGTCCGCCACGAATACCCGGCTATCTCTCGCGCACCCGCAAGTTCGACAAGACAGCGGACCGCACCCTTGCGCGGCATTCCTTGTATCGCGCGGAATCTCCACGGAACCGTTCCCGGCACTCCCTCTGCTGCCGCCTTGTTTCCATGCCCAGAATATTGTTGTCGCCAAGGGAGCCGCAAACGCCGTCGCCACTCTTCTTTGTTCCGATCCCGACCGCCGGATGCGCCAGGCAGGTCGCTTCCACGCGAACGCCAGCGTTCCAGTCGCAAGTCACGCCTGTGCCGTCATTCCACTCGTACGTCCCCCGACCGTGGAACCTTCCGCCCTGAAATTCTCCCCGGTACCGATGCCCGTTAGACCCGACATACACGCCGCATCCCTCCAGCCCGTCGGGGCCGAACCCTTGATCGCTGGCATAGATGTCCCCGTTTGCAAGGCGCAGCACCCCTTTCCCGCGAATTTCTCCACTGACGAACCGGCCCTCAAAGCGGTCGCTATTGGGGAAGGTAAGGACGCCACTTCCGTGCCGCTTACCGTCCTTGTGTTGTCCCTCGTATTGTCCCGCTTGCGGCCTTCTTTCTCCCGCAATCCATCCGGCCTTTATGCCGCCGTCTTCCGCTATCAACACGGCGAGCGCAAGAATCGCGATGCCGAAAAAAGCCACCACAAATATCGTCCTACGCATGGGCCCCTTTCCGTCGTCTGTCTCTTTCATGCGGACGGCCCCGGCCCTGTGAATCCGGGTCCGCTTCCAGGCCATAGTACAGGGAGATAGTGGCTTCCGCGCAGCGCCCGCCGGCCTACCGCCCCCATCGCTTGCGCTGCTTCACATTCCTGTCCGTGAGCGTGCCGCAGACGCCCTCGCCCCGGTAGCGCGCGCCGATGTCGGTCACGCGGTGGGCCTTGCAGCTTTCGACGACCCGCTGGCCGTCGCGCCAGTCGCAGGTGGCCGCCACGCCTTCGGCCCATTCGTAAGTCCCCCGGCCGTGGAAGCGGCCGTCGCGGAACTGCCCGAGGTAACGGTCCCCGTTCGCGCGGACATAGAGGCCGCAGCCCTGGAAGCCCCGGCTGTCGAACTCGCCGTCGCCGCCATACACGTCGCCATTGGCGAGATGCATCGTCCCGCGTCCGCGAATCTCGCCGTCGGCGAACTCGCCCACATAGCGGTCCGAAAGCGTTCGGTCACGCGGTGATGAGGGTGATGGATTCAGCGATTGAGCGTCCGCTTCCAGTCCTTGCGGAGCGGTCGCAGCCAGATGTCCTTTTTCGGCTGGGCTCGTTTCGTATGCCTGTCATAGCGTCCTCTTCC